>CAYMKE010000001.1:0-47614 GCA_964390955.1 uncultured Bacteroidales bacterium
ATAAAGCGTAAAACAAAATTTAATATCCTCAGGCCACTGAATAATGCCGGAATACGGGGAAGAAACAGGAAAGAACAAATAGCAATGGCAAAAAAATATAATATTCAATTCCCGGGTCCGGCCGGTGGATGTTTATTATGCGAAAAAGGACTTGAAAAAAGATTCAGGATATTGATTGAAAATAATCTTATTAATAAAAATACACTGCCATTGATAAACACCGGAAGACATTTCTATATTGATAAAAAACAATGGTGGATAGTTGTTGGAAGGAACGAACAAGAAAATAAAATTATTGAACAATTTTCAAGTATTATAACATCAGGAAAAGGAAAACCTGCTGTTTATTTTCATTCCATAGACAATAATTGGAATAAATTGAATGAAGAAGCCAAAAAAATTCAAATTGCGTATCAAAATAAAGATAAAAATTTTATTGATACATTAATTAAATGGAAAATATAAAAAATTAACTGTTATTGTTTAAAAATTAACTTATTACAAACATAAAAAAAACATACAAATTGATGTATATCATCATAAACGTTAAAAAAATTATACTTAATTATGTCTATAGTTAAAATAAATATTTTACTTTTGCATCCATAAAATAATAAATATATTGTATAACCCATTAATTTTTAACTAATTTAAATGATAGACAAGCAAGAAAATAAATTACAAGAACAGACACAACATGAAGTAGAAGAAAACAACACACCAATTGAACAGGAGAATACTACAGAAGACACTTCTGAAGAGATTGAAGATTCTACAGATGATGATGAAAATCAAAATGCTGGTGTCAATTCTGATGATCATATAGATGCTGAAAATCAAGAAAACAAAGACGACGAAAAATTAGAAGAGGCAGATGATTTCGTATTGCCTCAACACCAACAAGAGGATTTTAACTGGGAAAAATATGAGAAATCACAAAAATTAGAAGAAAATCCTGAGTTTACTGAATTCAATCAAATGTATAATGAAACACTTTCAACAATAAATGAAAAAGAGATCGTTGAAGGGACTGTCGTTTCTATCGGTAAGCGTGAAGTTGTGATTAACATTGGTTATAAATCCGAAGGTGTTGTCAGTCTTAATGAATTCAGATACAACCCCGATCTTAAAGTAGGCGATAAAGTAAATGTATATATTGAAAATAAAGAAGACAAAGAAGGCCAGCTAATTCTTTCTCATAAAAAAGCCAGAACATTAAAAGCATGGGAACAAATTAACAGGTTGCATGAAACAGGAGAAATTGTAAAAGGATATATTAAGAGCAGAACAAAAGGTGGTATGATTGTAGATTTATTTGGAATTGAAACATTCTTGCCAGGCTCTCAAATAGATGTTAAACCTATCAGGGACTATGATGCTTATGTAGATAAAACAATGGATTTTAAAGTAGTGAAAATAAATCACGAATTTAAAAATGTTGTGGTATCGCATAAAATACTTATAGAAGCAGAACTTGAACAACAGAAAAAAGAAATCATCTCAAAACTTGAAAAAGGACAGGTTCTTGAAGGCACGGTAAAAAATATCACATCTTATGGTGTATTCATAGACCTTGGTGGTGTTGACGGATTAATCCATATAACGGATTTATCATGGGGCAGAATCAATCACCCCGAAGAAATTGTGCAACTCGACCAAAAACTCAATGTTGTAGTGCTTGATTTTGATGAAGACAAAACAAGGATCGCACTGGGCCTTAAACAATTAACTCCACACCCATGGGAATCTCTAGATGAAAACTTAAAAGTAGGTGATATTGTTAATGCAAAAGTTGTTGTCTTAGCAGATTATGGTGCTTTTGTTGAAATTAAACCAGGTGTTGAAGGATTAATTCATGTTTCTGAGATGTCATGGTCACAACAATTAAGAAGTGCGCAAGACTTTCTACAGATTGGTGACGAAGTGGAGGCTAAAATCTTAACCCTTGACCGAGAAGAGCGCAAAATGGCATTAAGTCTTAAACAGCTAAAACCAGACCCATGGGAAAGCATTGAAGAAAAATATCCTGTTGACAGTAAAACAACTGCAAAAGTCAAAAACTTCACTAAATTCGGAATATTTGTAGAGATTGAAGAAGGAATAGACGGCTTGATCCATATATCTGATTTATCATGGACGAAAAAGATCAATCACCCGGCTGAATTTACTTCAGTTAACGATGAAATTGAAGTAGTTGTACTCGAAATCAACAAAGAAAACAGAAGACTTCGATTGGGACACAAACAATTAGAAGAAAATCCATGGGATGTTTTTGAAAACATATTCAATGTGAATTCGATACATGAAGGCACCATTATTGAACTACTTGATAAAGGAGCAAAAGTATCACTACCATATGGTGTAGAAGGGTTTGCTTCTAAAAAGCATTTGGAAAAACAAAATGGAAAAATGCCTGAATTAGAAGAAAAATTGCCTTTTAAAGTCATAGACTTTTCCAAGGATGATAAAAAAATTATCCTAAGCCATGTAAAGGCTTATAAAGATCAGGAAAATGAACAACAAGAGGAAGCAAGAAAAAATGAAGATGAGAATGTTAAAAAAACAACAAAAAAGATAAAACAAAAACTTGAAAAAACAACGCTAGGTGATTTATCAACTGATCTGGAAAATTTAAAATCTTCTATGACTGAAGAAGCAGCTAAAAAATCGAAAACTGCTCCTAAATCAGAACCAAAACAAAAAAAAGAAGAAGCAGCTGATAAAAAAGAACCCCCTAAATCCGAAACAAAAGCATCCGAAGCTAAAGAAGAAAAAAATGTAAAGGAAGCTAAGGAAACTAAGGAAACTAAGGAAGCTAAAGCAACTGAGGAAACTAAGGAAGCTAAAGCAACTGAGGAAACTAAGGAAGCTAAAGCAACTGAGGAAGCTAAAGCAACTGAGGAAACTAAAGCAACTGAGGAAACTAAGGAAGCTAAGGAAACAAAATCCGGAAAAGAAGAAGCAAATGCCGGCGCTGATAAAACAACAGAAAAAAAGAAAGACGAAAAACAAGAAAATGATTCAAATGAAGAATCAGAAAAAAATGAAAAAAAATAAAATAATTTAAAATTTTCTTCTCAGATTAATTTTTTTACATTATATTGGTGCTATGGAATTTAAAATAGAAAAAAAGGATAAATATACCTTAGTCAAGGTATTAGAAGAAAAGCTTGATACTCATATTGCCCCTACATTAAAATCTGAGCTTGTTATCATTTCCGGCAATAATGAAAAAAATATTGTGCTTGATCTTGAAGAAGTACGCTATTGCGATTCTTCCGGATTAAGTGCTATTCTTGTAGCCAACAGGCTTTGCAGAAATGTAAATGGTATATTTGTTCTAACCGGGCTTAATGAAGCTGTTGAACGCCTGATCACTATTTCTCAGCTCGACACTGTTTTAAATATTACAGATTCTGTAGAAGAAGCTGAAAATTTCATCAATGAAAACATCGAAGAAAATAGCTAATTAAAATCACTGGCATTACTGTGTCCTTTATTCTTAATACCTTGGGGAGTAGTTCAGCACTACCAACCTCAACAAGATATCCTGCCGCTCATGTACTCAATGTAGATGAGCGGTTTTTTTTAATTGATTGCGGAGAAGCAGCACAAATACAATTGCGTAAATACAAAATTAAATTTGGCCAGATTAATCATATTTTTATATCTCATCTTCATGGCGACCATATTTTAGGATTGCCAGGCCTTCTTTCAAGCTATAGTTTACTTGGCAGGAAAAAAGATATACATATTTATGCATTCAAAGAAATTGAACAATTCATATCTTGCTATTCCGGGTTAATCGGTAGTCATCTGCCGTTTAAAGTTATTGTTCATAATTTAAACCCTTCTGTGCCGGAAATCATATACGAAGACAATAAATTAACTGTAAAAAGCTTTCCGCTCAAGCACAGCACAAATACATGCGGTTTCTTATTTAAAGAACAACCAAAAGAACGAAACATAAAAAAACAGTATATAGATCAATACAATATTTCTATTAAAGAAATACTCAATATTAAAGAAGGTGCAGATTATGAAACAGATAACGGGGCTATTCTTAAAAACAAAGAGATTACACTGCCACCTTATAAATCAAGGTCTTTTGCATACTGCTGCGATACTGCATATAGTGAAAGCATTATACCGGTCATTAAACATGTTGATTTATTATACCATGAAGCAACATTTGGAAAAGAAAATAAAGATTATGCCAGGGAAACATTACATTCTACGGCTACAGATGCGGCTTTAACAGCTAAAAAAGCAAATGCGAATACATTAGTGATCGGTCATTTTTCCGCAAGGCACAAAGAAATATCTCATATATTAGACGAAGCACAAGAAATATTTCCTAACACGTATGCAGCATATGAAGGAGCTGCTTTTGAGGTGAAACAGGAAAGAGAAAAAGAATAAAAATAAACATATGAATGAAAAAATAATTATCATAGATTTTGGTTCACAGTATACACAATTAATTGCTCGAAGAATCAGAGAATTAAATGTATACTGTGAAATATTTCCATTTAATAATATCCCTGTTATTGATACAACAACAAAAGGCATTATTTTATCAGGAAGCCCGTATTCTGTAAACGACCCCAATGCACCGAACATTGATACAAACCAATTTAAAGGGATTGCCCCTATCCTGGGTATCTGTTATGGAGCCCAACTCATGGTCAAAAACTCGGGAGGAACAGTCATCCCTCACAAACACAGGGAATATGGAAGGGCATTATTATCGTCTGTTGATAATGACAATGATTTATTAAAAGGGATCGCTCCTGGATCCCAGGTCTGGATGTCTCATGGTGACACCATCACGTCCTTACCACCCCATTTTAAACTCATAGCAAGTACTGAAAATATTGAAACAGGAGCATATGCCAATGAGGATGAAAAAATATACGGCATACAGTTTCATCCTGAAGTCTATCATACAACAGAAGGTAAAAAATTATTAAAAAATTTTACACTGGATATCTGCAATTGTAAACAGGACTGGACACCGGAAGTATTTGTTGAAAACACTATAGCTGAACTTAAAAAGCAACTTGCAGATGATCGTGTTATTTTAGGCCTCTCAGGAGGTGTTGATTCTTCTGTTGCCGCTGTATTGCTCCATCAGGCCATTGGCAAAAACCTGACATGTATTTTTATTGATAATGGATTGCTCCGGAAAAATGAATTCCAAAAAGTATTGGACTCATACAAAAAAATTGGTTTAAATATCATTGGCATTGATGCACATGATGTATTTCTTAAAAATTTAGAAGGAATTATTGATCCGGAAGAAAAAAGAAAAAGCATTGGCAGAGATTTTATAGAGGTATTTGATAAAGAAGCTCACAAAATAAAAAATGTTAAATGGTTGGCACAGGGAACCATTTATCCTGACATCATTGAGTCTGTTTCTGTAAACGGGCCGTCTGCAACGATTAAATCACATCATAATGTTGGCGGACTTCCTGAAAAGATGAACCTTAAAGTAGTAGAACCACTGAATGCTTTATTCAAAGACGAAGTAAGAAAAGTAGGAGAAACACTTCAAATACCGGACACGATTTTAAAACGGCATCCATTCCCCGGGCCCGGACTTGGAATTCGTATCATTGGAGAAGTCACCCCCAAACGGGTTCATATATTACAAGATGTTGATGACATTTTTATAAACGGCCTGAAGGAATACGGTTATTACGACCAGGTATGGCAAGCTGCTGCAATTCTGCTACCAATACAATCCGTTGGAGTGATGGGAGACGAAAGAACATATGAAAATGCGATTGCTTTAAGAGCAGTCACTTCGACTGACGGGATGACTGCAGATTGGTCTCAGTTGCCATATGATTTTTTAAGTACGATATCAAACCGTATCATCAATAATGTAAAAGGAATAAACAGGGTTGTTTACGACATTAGTTCAAAGCCTCCCGCTACAATAGAATGGGAATAAAATAAAAAAAGGGTACTACTGCAATTATTGTGGAAAAAGGATTATTAGAATATAGGATTCAGTACTTCAACCGCGAAATGCGGCATATCCAATCATCTAAGGGGAGACTTTGAGTTAAATAAAAGAAGACAGAATTCAGAATTTTTGTCTATATTGAATGTTTTTTTATAAAAAAAGTATATATTCGCAGATAATATAATTGATTGAATAAATGCCGAAGTGGCGGAATTGGTAGACGCGCACGACTCAAACTCGTGTACCTTTATGGTGTGTGGGTTCGACTCCCACCTTCGGTACAAATCATACTGCCGGTTTAATATCCATCAGTCATATTTTAAAATGAAAAACAAATCACAGGCAAATACGTATGGTAGTAAACAAGCTCAATTTGATCAACGATATCTTGAGATGGCACATATATGGGCTAAAAACTCATATTGCAACAGAAGGAAAGTAGGGGCACTTATCGTTAAAGATAAAATGATTATTTCAGATGGTTATAACGGCACCCCTTCAGGATTTGAAAACCACTGTGAAGATAAAGAAGGGCTCACGAAAGCTTATGTATTACATGCAGAGGCAAACGCCATTACAAAAGTAGCTAAATCCAATAACAGCAGCAATGGCGCTACTCTATATATCACTACTTCTCCGTGTATGGAATGTGCAAAATTAATCATTCAGGCTGGTATTATCCGTGTAGTTTTCTCTGATCCCTACCATATAGATGATGGTGTAAAACTATTACAAAGAGCTGGAATAGAAATCATTAAAATGAATATATCAATAAATTCAATCAATAATAATGAGAAAACGTAAAAACATACAAATATATATGCCTATATTTCTTGCACTGATGCTGGTAACAGGCATATTTATCGGGAAAGTACTGATTCCTGAAAATCAACAATCAGATGATTTTTATATATCACGATGTAAAAATAAAATTGACAAAGTATTATCATTAATAGAGCACAATTATGTTGATTCTGTATCTAAAAATAAGTTGGAAGAAGCAGCTATTCATGCTTTATTTGACAGTCTTGATCCCCACTCTACATATATCCCGGCTGAAGAATTAAAAAAGATCAACGAACCCTTAAAAGGAGAATTTAGTGGTATAGGAATTCGATTTAATATGATTGATGATACCGTTCGTGTCATTGAAACGATTCCAAACGGGCCTTCTGAAAAAGTAGGAATTAAACCCGGAGATAAAATAATAAAAATTAATGACACAACGGTAGCCGGTATTAATACTTCTACAAACACAATTGTAAGCCGGCTTAAAGGACTTAAAGGCACAACAGTAGAGGTTAGTATAGCTCGCAGGGGAGTCAAAAAATTAATTGATTTTGAAATCACTCGTGATAATATTCCGCTTGAAAGCGTGGATGTTTCTTATATGATAAATGACTCGACAGGTTATATTAAACTAAGCAATTTCTCCCGCAAAACACCTGATGAATTCTTTGAAGGAATCAAAACACTTAAAGACAATGGGACGCAAAAAATCATCCTTGACCTAAGAGGAAATGGCGGGGGATATATGGGTACTTCTATACAATTGGCCGATCATTTTCTGAAAGATGGAAAGTTAATTGTATATACAAAAGGTAAATATGCCAAAAGGAAGAATTATTTTGCCACTTCTGCAGGAATGCTTCAGGATACAGATATTGTTATATTAATAGATGAATTCAGTGCTTCTGCCAGTGAAATTTTAGCCGGTGCAATACAAGATAATGACAGGGGGACCATTATAGGACGCCTTTCGTTTGGCAAAGGGCTTGTACAACAACAAATACCTTTGGAAGACGGATCAGCCATAAGACTTACCGTAGCAAGATATTACACCCCCACCGGACGCTGTATTCAAAAATCATACAGAAATGGCAAAGAAGATTATTATAATGAGTTGACCAGACGCTACACGAATGGTGAAGTGTTTCACCCTGACAGTATTCATTTTAACGACTCATTAAAATATATCACTCCAAATGGAGATACTGTATATGGAGGTGGCGGAATCATGCCTGACATATATGTTCCGAAAGACACATCAAATTTGTCTGCATATATTTCCAAAGTGATAAGAAAAGGATTGATTTATAAATTTGTATTTGATTATGCAGATAATCACCGCGATCAATTAAATGCATTTGACAATTGGAAAACGCTTTTTGAAGAGCTCGATAAAAAAGAGATATTGTCACAATTTTATGATTACACAGCAAATAAAGGAGTAAAATTAACTAAAGAACAAACAAAAGAAGACCAATATGAGTTAAACGTACAACTAAAAGCAAATATAATCCGTCATATCTATGGAAATGAAGGGTATTATCCGGCTATTAAAGATATTGACAAAACACTGGAAAGGGCAATCATATTTTTAGAAAACAAAGATTAATCGCGTTGCAAATACTGGCGGTTATAGTATTTTTCATATTCTTTGTTTATAACATTCTCTAACCATTGCTTATGCAGGATGTACCATTCAATGGTTTTCTCTATTCCTTTTTCAAAAGGAGTTTCCGGTATAAAGCCTAATTCGTTTTTAATTTTGGAAGTGTCAACTGCATACCTGAAATCATGGCCTGCCCGATCTGTGACATTTTTAATAAGTCGGGCAGAAGCGCCGGGTTTTCTTCCCAATTTTTTATCCATTTTTTCACATATCAATTTAACCAGGTCAATGTTTTTCCATTCATTATTGCCCCCAATATTATAAGTGTTCATATTCTTACCATTATGGTAAACAACATCAATTGCTTTTGCATGATCTTCCACATATAACCAGTCCCTTACATTTTCTCCTTTCCCATAAACCGGTATTGGGATATTGTTCTTTATATTATGAATAATCAAAGGAATAAATTTTTCAGGAAACTGATTCGGTCCATAATTATTAGAACAGTTTGATAATACTACCGGTAAACCGAATGTATGTCCATATGACCTTACAAGATGATCGGCAGAAGCTTTAGATGCTGAGTACGGACTTCGTGGATTGTATGGGCTGTCTTCATTGAAATAGCCGGTGTCTGCCAGGCTGCCATAAACTTCATCTGTTGAGATGTGATAAAAGCGTTTACTATCTAAATCCTTGTTCCAATGTACACGAGCGGTTTCCAATAAATTGGCAGTTCCAATGATATTGGTATGAATAAATGATAGAGGGCCGAATATTGAACGGTCTACATGCGACTCTGCAGCAAGATGAATAATCCCGTCAATATGATGATGATTGAAAAAATGATTAAGAAAATTCAAATCATTAATATCTCCCTTAACAAACTGATAATTTGAACAGCTTTCAATGTCTGAAAGATTTTCAAGATTTCCGGCATAAGTAAGAGCATCAAGGTTGATGATATTATAGAGAGGATAGTGGGTTACAAAATGCCTGACAACATGCGAACCAATAAATCCTGCTCCTCCTGTAATTAAAATTGTTTTGCTCATATCTTTTGTTTTTGATTATCCCGGTATTTTTTTTCCCATTCCCATGCAGATCGTAAGGTTTCATCAAGAGGCTTTTGTGCATGCCATCCCAATTCCTCATTTGCATAAGTGGTATCAGCAAATACTTGTTCCACATCTCCCGGGCGCCGGCCGACAATCTCATAATTCAATTGTTGGTTTGTAGCTTTTTCAAATGATTTTATTATTTCCAATACCGACACCCCCTTGCCTGTTCCAAGATTAAACACTTCAAAATATTTTTTGTGTTTATTCTCAAGTAAACGTTTTATCGCAATTACATGGGCCCTTGACAAATCAACAACATCAATATAATCTCTAATACAAGAGCCATCGGGTGTATTATAATCATCTCCGAATACTCTTAACTTTTCTCTTATTCCGTATGCTGTTTGCGTGATGAATGGAACCAGGTTGTCGGGGACTCCCAGGGGGAGTTCTCCGATGTGGCTAGATGGATGAGCCCCGATGGGATTAAAATATCTTAACGTAATGGCTTTATATCCTTCATTTATGGATAAAAAATCTTCAATAATTTCCTCAGATATTCGTTTGGTATTGCCATAAGGAGAATTTGGACGTTTTACGGGAGCTTTTTCAGTTACCGGTAATTGATCAGGTTCTCCATATACTGTACAAGAAGAAGAAAACACTAAATTTTCGACACGGTGTTTGGGCATGCATTCCAATAAATTCATTAATGAATTTAAATTGTTTCTGTAATATTTTAGCGGATGGTTGACAGATTCTCCAACTGATTTGAATGCAGCAAAATGAATGATCGCATCAATATCCGGGTATTTTTTAAAAAAATCTTCTACTTTATCCCTCTCACATAAATCAAATTGTTCAAAAGAAGGCCGCACTCCTGTAATTTGTTGAATACCATCTAATATTTCTATTTGCGAATTAGATAAGTTATCTATTACAACCACTTCATATCCTTCATTGATTAACTCAACAACAGTATGAGACCCAATATACCCTATTCCCCCGGTGACTAAAATTTTTGCTGCCATAATTTATATAGTTAATTTAATAGTTTATAGGCTCCAATAATTCATTTGTTTTATTTTTCCATTGTATATTCCTTTAATATCAACAAAAATACATTGTTTTGTTGCATGAGACAAAAAGTAATTTTCTTCGCGGCCACAATATTCATCATGGTTTACAGCTAAAATAATTGAGTCATATTTACCTTTCGGCTCCTCAACGAGGCTAATTGCATATTCATTTTGCATTTCTTCAGAAGAGGCCTTAGGATCAACAGCATCAACATGTACACCATATGATTTTAGCTCATTGACTACATCAACAACCTTTGAATTTCTGATATCACTTACATTTTCTTTGAATGTAATACCCATTACAAGTATTTTAGATGATTGTATGTTTTTGCCCAAGGCAATGATTTTTTTCACGATCTGCTTGGCAATATATCCACCCATTGAGTCGTTAATAAATCTTCCCGCATTAATGATTTGTGCATGGTAACCAAGTTGCTCCGATTTATATGAAAGATAATAGGGGTCAACACCAATACAATGTCCGCCAACCAATCCGGGTGTAAACCTTAAAAAATTCCATTTAGTACTTGCTGCTTCCAAAACCTCGTAAGTATTTATATTAAGGCGTTTAAAAATAATTGAAAGCTCATTCATGAAGGCAATATTTATATCCCTTTGAGTGTTTTCTATTACTTTAGCAGCTTCTGCTACTTTAATGGTACTGGCTGAAAAAACCCCTGCATCAACGACCAATTCATATATTTTAGCAACATTTTCAGATGCTTCCCGATCACATCCTGAAGTTACTTTTGTGATGGTACGAAGCGTATGTTGTTTATCACCAGGATTAATCCTCTCGGGAGAATAACCAACCTTAAAGTCTTGTTTGAATTTCAACCCGCTTTCCTGCTCCAGCACCGGCACACAATCTTCTTCCGTGCAACCCGGGTATACTGTAGATTCATAAATAACATAATCTCCTTGTTTCAATACTTTACCAACCGTTTTGGTTGCCTTTAACAACGGGTTAATATCCGGCAAGTTATGGTCATTTACAGGAGTAGGGACTGCAACGATATAAACACGCGCTTCCTTTATATCTTCATGCTTATCAGTAAACAAGATATCACACCCATCAAATGCAGTAGAATCCAATTCATTATTCGGATCAATTTTAGCTTTTAATTTTTTGATGTTTTCATGTTTAATATCAAAACCTATGGTAGAAACTTTTTTAGAAAATTCAAGAGCTATAGGTAATCCGACATACCCTAACCCAATAATTGCGATTTTTGCATTTTTATTCAGTATATCCTGATACATTGTAAATATTTTATGGTTTAATTATAATTTTTTACAAAAGGGATGATAAATACCTTTTAGTCCAACAGGTTCAGCATTACGTATAGTAAAAACGGTTTCAATAGATTTCCGTGCATCTTCAAGTGTAAAGCCATTTCCTTTGAATGTTTCTTTGTATAATTCTGTATGCAAATCAGTAAATCCGCTGCTAAATTCAATTTCTTTACCGTCTATTTGAATTGATCGGTATGTACGCTGATTATGCTGTTTTATATGATCAGGCAATGTTTTATAATCAAGACTCAAAAACCAACGGATACGGGCTTTTTTTAATCTAAGGAAGCCTGCTGTGATATCCGGTTTAGATACATGAATAATATTCTCTTTAATATCTCCAAAAATCCATGTTAGCATGTCAAAAAAATGAACTCCGATGTTGGTAGCTACACCTCCGGATTTATTCAAATCTCCCTTCCAGGAGATATAATACCAATTGCCGCGACTGGTAATATAGGTAAGGTCTATATCATAGATTTTATCTGGTGGCCCGTTGTCTATTTTTTCCTTCAATGCCTTAATACCCGGATGCAGTCTTAATTGAAGAACAACATTCACTTTGCGTTTTGTTTCTTTTTCAAATTCTTGCAGTGCATCAATATTCCACGGATTCAGTACAACCGGCTTCTCACAAATGGCATCGGCTTTGTTCCGTAGTGCAAATCGAATGTGAGAATCATGCAAATAATTAGGAGAACATATGCTTACATAATCTACCTTTGTTCCTTGTCTTTTTAGTTTATCAATATGTCGGTCAAATCGTTCAAATTCGACGAAAAAATCCGAATCAGGGAAATATGAATCAATGATCCCCACACTATCTGAAGTATCAAGCGAAGCAACCAAATTATTCCCTGTATCTTTTATTGCTTTTAAATGCCGGCTGGCAATATAACCACCTACCCCGATCAAAGCAAAATTGTATTGTTTGTGTTTCATGTATCTCAGATTGGAAATTTCAATGCAAATTTAATCAATTATTTTGGTCACCTGTTGTTCGTGCAATAAATATTTCTCTTTGCTTTCAGGACATACGGCTATTCCCTTGTCATCAAAATGCAGTCTGTGTCCATATTCACTCATCCAGCCAATTTGCCTGGCCGGATTGCCAACGACTAAGGCATAAGGTTTTACATCTTTTGTAACAACAGCACCTGCACCAATAAAAGCATATTTTCCAAGGGTATGCCCGCAAATAATCGTTGCATTAGCACCTATAGAAGCTCCTTGCCTGACGATTGTTTGTTGGTATTGATCTCTTCGGACAATGGCACTGCGAGGGTTCGTGATGTTTGTAAATACCATTGAAGGCCCTAAAAAAACATCATCTTCACATATAACACCGGTGTAAATAGAGACATTATTTTGAACTTTTACATTGTTTTTTAAAACCACTCCGGGAGAAACTACAACGTTTTGTCCAATATTACAGGACTCTCCTATTATACTGTCGGACATAATATGAGCAAAATGCCATATCTTTGTTTTCGCTCCAATTTCACAACCTTCATCAATTACAGCCGTTTCGTGAGCAAAATATTTGTTTTCCATAATGTTATTCGTTTTCCTTTTTAAAATTATTTTCTCTGAAAAAATCGAAAATTTTTTCACAAATATACTCTTGTTGATCTCGTTTCAATTCTGTATGCATTGGCAATGATAAAATATGGTTGGCCATATACTCTGAAACAGGAAAATCACCAATTCCATAATTTAAATAATAATACGCTTCCTGCATATGAAAAGGAATGGGATAATATATCATTGAAGGAATATTATTTTTTTTTAGATAATCTTTTAATTGATCACGGGTTTCATTTTTTGTAACAATGCTGTATTGATTGAATGTATGAACTGCATTGACAGCAGAAACAGGCGTTTTTATATAATTGTTTTTATTCAACAGCTGATCATAATACAATGCTGCTTCGTGCCTGGCTTCTATATGCTTGTTAAAATAATGTAATTTAGTATTTAATACTGCTGCTTGTATGGTATCAAGCCTTGAATTAACTCCAATACGATGAGCAAAATATTTACGGCTTGAACCATGATTGATGATACAACGAATTTCTTTTTCTAATTCACTATCGTTTGTAAACAGTGCTCCCCCATCGCCAAAACATCCAAGATTTTTAGAAGGAAAAAAAGATGTACATCCGATATGTCCTATTGTACCGGCAAATTTGTCTACCTGATCATTCATTTTATATTTAGCTCCCAATGCCTGGGCTGCATCTTCTATCACCCAAAGGTTATGTTTTCGGGAAATTTCCATGATTTTATCCATATCAGCGCATTGCCCAAATAAATGAACAGGTATGATCGCTTTGGTTTTAGAAGTAATTTTGTTTTCTAAATCTGATGTATCTATATTCAAGGTATCGTCTTTGATATCGCAAAGTACAGGCCTGCCCCCCAATAAAGCTATTACTTCAATGGTTGCAGCAAACGAAAAAGCGGGTGTAATCACTTCATCTCCGGGTTTTAAACCAATTGCCATTAATGCAACCTGCAATGCATCTGTTCCATTGCCACAACCTATTGCATAAGATACATTAAATTTTTCTGCTAATTTTTTTTGAAACGTCTTTACATCAGGCCCATTTATAAAAGCACTCGATTTTATAACGTGCTCAATTGCCTGATCTATTTCTTCTTTCATTGTTAAGTATTGACCGTACAAGTCAACCATTTTGATCTCATTCATTCGTATAATGATTTATAAAACACTTTACATTATAGATACATACAAAATATGTAAGGGTGTTATTCAACTGTATCATGAATAATACAGAGTGTATATTGCCGTTTATAAATTAAAGACTGTCTATATAGTGTTTGTCTATAAAGTCCAACTTCTTCGTTGTTGCTCAAATTTTAAATTATTCGCAAGGCTCATGAAATCGCTTCGCTAAGTTCTCAAATACGCCAGTATTCTGCGGTTTAAAATTCTCACACGCCTCGAATTTGAACTTTATAGAACAAACACTTGACTCTATGGACAGACTCTATATAGTCCGGGTGTTTAGATCATAATGTTCGGTAACAAGGCTTGCGAAACCCCAAAATGCGGAGTTTACTGGTGTAAATGAGCAATTTTGGAGCAAGCGTAACGAAGTTAGCAAACATTATGGACAAACATTAATTAAAATATTTCTACGAAAATAAACAAATTACTTAATGTAAAAAGAAAAATAATACATGTTTTTGTGTTTTTAAATACAAATATCCAACCATCTGGTACATAAATGCACTCGTATTTGTCTGTAATATCATCATTTATTAAGGGGATAACCAGTACTGAAGAATATTTTATAAATTTGTTCCGGTAAATAAAAAAAACTATGTCAATCGAAAAACTAATTAAATTTTTACTTCTTGAAAAGAAAACCATCATTATTCCAGGAGTCGGGGAGCTGGCAACGTTATATCATCCTGCTAAACAAAACAATGTCAGTCAAACAATATCTCCGCCTTCTCAAAGCATCGTATTCAGGAATAATATAACGAGAGATTTCAATGAAGTACTCGTTCATGCCATCGCACAATACAAAAAAATGTCTCCGGGGGAAGCAAGAGATTTACTAAATCAATATATCAGGGATTTCAAAAGCCGCATTGAAAAAAAAGAATATGTTCAAATAAATGATTTAGGCCATTTTTTTTTAAATGATCAAAATCAAATAGAATTTAAAGATCAGGGGCATGACAATCTTTTTTTTGAAACATTTGGTATGGAGCCGGTCAAATATACTGCTAAACGTGAACCGCATCACACATTTAAACAGAATAAAAACAATAATACAAATAAAATGGTTTCAAAAAAAACACCACAGGAAAAGAATAATTCAAAAAAAATAAAAATTTGGAGTCCGATTGTAGTTTTAATGATTATTATAGCACTGATTATTATTTTTTATAATCAGCATGAAGTTAAAAGAATAGAGGATGTATCGTTTTATCCAATTGAACAGCCTGATAAAAAAAATGAAAAAACGGATACAAAAAAAACAGACAGACATAAAAAATCCGGAGAATCAAATGTAGAAAAGAAAAAGAGCAATGAAAACAAAAATATCCAATCAGAAGAATATATCGCACAACAGTTAAAGGAAAAGACAAAAAAAGAAAATGCCCTTAAATTACAAGCTCAAATGGCACAAAAAGATACCATTGAAGCATTATCTCAAAATAAATATTATCTGGTAGCAGGTAGTTTTAATGAATATCAAAATGCTCACGAATACAAAATAAAGCTTGAGAAAAAAGGTTACCAGGCAAAAATTTTAGATGATACAAAAAACAACAACAATTACTACCGTGTTTATATCGGAGATAAATTTTCCAATAAAAAGATTGCAATGGATGAATTAAATCAACTTCGTGAAAAAGAAAATAATGATTTTGTCTGGTTGCTTACAAAATAAATTTTAGATCATTTTTTTATGAATAATATAAAGCGCTATCAATATCTTAACGTGGACAAGCCACAACCAAACAAATAACAAATCTCAAAATACAAATAACAAATAATATAAGAATATTAGATTAAGGTACTAGTTAATTGAGTTTCTAAGTTTCTAAGTTAATTGGCAATTGAAGCCCTGCGGGGAAATAGCGATCATAAAATTAGAACAACATGTTGGTGAAATTTTTCGGCTAAGTGCCTAATCTTCATAATATTCAAATCCCCGTGTTGTTATTCTAACAGGTTTTTTATTCATGAATTCAATACGTTTGATCCAATTGTTATGTTCATCTTCATCAGTATATATATAAGTTGACTTATATATCAAATCGTTTCCGCTTTTTGTCTTTTCAACCAATAATCCCTCTCCATTATATTTGTACGTAAACGTTGTAACCACTTCATTATCTTTGTTATAACTTTTCTTGTTAACAATTTTGCCTTCATCATCATACTCGTAAGAGACTCTGCTTAATAAAGATGTTGCAGGGTTATAGCGGCTTTCTTCAATAATTTTATCATCTTCATCATATATGAATTCATATTTATAGCCAAGACTGTCGTTTCCAAAATAAAGCTTTTCAGTCACTTTATTTCCTCTTACATCATATTCATATATGTATTTTGAACTCAAATTCCCATTTTCATTGTATATTTCTTTTTCAATCAGCCTGCCATCTGCATCATATTCAAAAACATATTGGGTATTTACTTTTCCATCTGATCCACATATTAATTTTTCCTGTTGTTGACCGTTTTCATTATAATTTATCTTGTATTGAGAAACCATCTCACCATTAGGATAATACATTTCCTGAGACACAAGATTTCCGTCATCATCGTATTCATATATATATTTATAGCTTAAATTATTGTCTGAATCATAAATATTCTTTTTTATCAAATCACCTTTATCATTGTATTTAAATACATACCTGTAACTCAGGCTGTCATTTGAATAGAACAGATTTTGTTCAAGTTTCTTCCCTTCTTTATCAAATTTTGTGAGGTAATTATCATAAAAGCTACCTATTTTTCTTCCTTTTGTAATCTCTTCATCCTCTAAAACAGCTTCATAGGTTTTTTCCCTGATTGTTTTAACATCACCATGAAATTTGTCCGTAACTTTTTGTTTTTTTTCCTTACAAGATATTGTAAAGAAAAACAAACCAATTGAAAGGATTACAGCTATTTTTTTCATTATGTTTATTTTTTATTTTTCAAAAGCCATATGGAACTCGCCATGAGAATAAATTATTGACTATGTGCTATCTAAGCACACTTTTAATAATCAGCCGGTGTGTGGAAAAATTTTTATCATGGCTCAGTTCATAATTTTAAATTCTTTTATTTAAGCAAATATAATTAATTTTATAAAAAAAAGAAATTTTTTTGGCTTTTTATTTATGTAAAGAGGTATGTATTTTAAAAAGTTAGCATGATTGTGTTGTAAAATTTATATATTAATAAAATTTTTAAAATTTACATAGATTATTTTGTATTACATTATAAACAGGCATAAATGAATAATATGAACCAGCATTCAATGAAAAAATCTATATTTATATATTTTACACTAAGTTGTATTGGTTTATTGTTATACAGTCAGGCAATAAAATACGGATTTGTCCGTGACGATACGTTTCATCTGTTAAAAAATCCTTATTTACAAAACATTTCATTTTCAAATATCAAACAATTTTGGGTTGATTCTTACTGGCGTTTATATATTCCTGTAACGTATACTACCTGGGCTATTCTCAAACCAATAGGTAATTTATTTACAAGCAGCCAGGCATTATTTAATTCCGGTGCATATCATTTATTAAATATTTTAATCCATATATTAAACAGTATTCTTGTTTACAAACTTTTGCAATTGATTGTAAAAAACAGAAATGCCTCTTTCATTGGCGCCCTGTTCTTCCTCCTTCACCCCATACAAATTGAGAGTGTAGCATGGATTTCTGAGTTGAGGGGAGTGTTAAGCACTTTTTGGGGGCTTCTTTTTCTTTTTGTGCATATAAGCAAGAATAAGGAAACTACCTTAAAAAAAAGAATGCATCATTACATTATTCAATATATTTTTTTATTGTTAGCTGTTACTTCAAAACCAACAGCAATTGCATTTCCTGTAATTGCATTCATATTTGACTACTTATATTTTAAAAAGCCGTTAAAAACAAGTATATATTTATTTCTTCCTTCATTAATCGTTATCATTCCGGTTTCCATCATAACGGTCCTTGTTCAACCTGGTGATGAACAAAGCAGTATTACTGCTCCCCTGTGGATGAGGCCCTTCATATTATCTGACAGCATCAACTTTTATTTACAAAAAATATTATGGCCTCATCCCCTGGCCACTTCTTACGGGAGAACAAATAATATACTAATGAATGAATGGTGGTTTTATTTATCCCCGGTTATCCCGATTTCTGTTTTGTTTTTTACAATAAAACAATACCGCCGTCATCCACTCGTGTTGATTGCCTTTTTAGTATTCATCGTAGGTTTCTTGCCTGTATCAGGAATTATAAGGCATGCCTACCAATCATGGTCGAATGTAGCGGACCGGTTTATTTACTTTTCCATCTTCGGTTTTTCAGTCATTTTGGCCTATGGACTGTCTTTAAAAAAGACATCTGAATACTTGTTTTATCCTTCTATTATATTATTGGTTGCATATTTTTTCTATGGAAAATTTTACCATGTCCCTATATGGAAAAACAGTGTTACGCTTTGGACTCATAACATAAAACACTTCCCTGAAGAGCCCCGTTCATATTTATGCCTGGCTGATAAGTATGCAGAACAAGATAAAATAAAAAAAGCCATTGATTTATATACAAAAGGATTGGATATAAAAAAAGATGCAGCAGGATATAACAGCAGAGGAAATGCGTATGCTTCTCTCGGGAATTATAAAAAAGCGCTTAATGATTACAATATATCTATATCATTAGACAGTAATAATGTAAATACATATAATAACAGGGGAATACTCTATTATAAAAACAATCAATTCAACAAAGCCAAAAAAGATTTGTATAAATCCATTCAAATGGCCCCTGAGGATTACAGGCCCTATTTAAACCTCGGCAACTGCTATCTTAAACAAAACAAAACCGATAGTGCACGTTGGGCATACCAACTCGGGATAGAGCGTAATCACCAAAAAGCAATACTATATTATAATATCGGGAAAATATATAATCAACAAAACAACTATCCAAAAGCGTTGGAATATTTTAAGAAATCAGCTTTACTAAATCCTGATTTAAAAGAATCTTATTTTTATTCGGCAATGATTCATTTCAAACAAAAAAATTACAAGGAAGTCATCATTCTCTTATCAAAATATTTAGCCTTAGACCCGGATCATAAATATGCTTATGTGAACAGGGCTAAAGCATATTTTTTCACAGGCCATTATCATAAAGCATACCAGGATATCGTACATGCCAGTAAACTGAATGCTCAAATTGATAAAAACTTTTTAAATGCCGTATTGAGTAAGGTCAAATGATTGGTTTTATTTTTTGATTTAAAATCTTCTTTTATTTCTATTTTATTATATTTGTAATTCAAACAATCATGTAATCTGACAGAAATACATATTTTAGAATGGAACCATTACACATAAAACCAACGGAAGATACACCAGAGGTTTATTTTAATGTTGATGAAAAAAAGTTTAAAATTTCAGGCCAATGTTTCCCGGAAAATGCAGCAGCTTTTTTTGAGCCCATTATGAAATGGATTGAAAAATATTTACAAGATCCACTTGATAATACCGTAGTTGAATTAAAATTTGAATATTTGAACACTGCATCCTCCAAATTAGTCACTGAAATGATCTATTCGTTAACGAAATTATTTGATCAGGGAAAAAATCTTGAAATGAAATGGTATTACGAAGATAAAGACATGGATATTAACAATTTGGGGAAGGATATATCATTTGCAACTGCTATGGATATGGAATTCATTAAGATTCCTACTGATGAAGATGAAGATTTTTAACTTTACTATTCAACAGAAATATATTTTTTATCCTGATTGCTTTCTTTAGCTTTTTCAATGATACGCATACAATTCAATGCTTCATACGGTGTTACAACAAGTTTTCCATTATTTCTTATTACATCATATATGTTCGAATAATAAGAAGAATAATTACCGGGGACCGATTCAATCCTACCTTTAAAATGTATATTATTAATTCGTGTATTCAATATCCCCCAATTCATTTCAGGTTCATTACCCCACCCATCTTCGCCCGGGAAATGGCCTTTTTTTAGCATTTCTTCTTGCAAATCATAACCATATTTCAAAAAAGAACCTTCTGTACCATGGATTATAAAGCGCGGCCCTTTTTCTTTCACAAGGTAACTGCTCTTTACAGTTACTTTAAAATTCGTGTATTCTAAAATAATCTCATAGTAATCATCAACATATGCATGATCTCTTAGTTTCCGTAAATCAGCATTTACATAAGAAGGCATTCCGAATAATACCAACGCCTGGTCAATCAAATGAGAACCTAAGTTATATAAAGAGCTGGAAGACTGATCTTTCCAGTTCCCTTTTCTGATTTCCTTCCTGTAACGGTCAAAATTAGATTCAAATGTCACCATTCTTCCAACCATTTGTTGTTCAATTACTTTCTGAACAGTCAAAAAATCACTATCCCATCTTCTGTTTTGAAACACACTCAATAACAGGCCGTGTTTTTCTGCAATGTTAATCAATTCTTCTGCTTGTTCTACGGATTGTGTAAACGGTTTCTCAACAACCACATGCTTACCTGCTAATAATGCCATTTTAGCGTATTCATGATGAGTGTCATCCGGTGTGTTCACTATCACCAATTCAATTTCCTGATCCTGAAGAATCTTGTTATACTCGCGTACAATTGCTATATGTGGATATTGCCGGGTCGAAAGATTTTTAGAACGTTCCCATATAGTTTTTATTGAAAAACCGGGGTGAATATGCAATATAGGAGTATGAAATACACGTCCTGACATTCCATAAGATAAGATTGCAGTTGAGACGGGCTTATTCATGAGTCCTGTCATGTTCTTTAATCTTTTCGATAATCCGTTCTTCGGCACTCTCATACATTTCTTTTATAAATTCATCATAAAAATTATATATCCGTTCTTCAAACCTCATTTTATCAACTCTGCTAAAAAGCATTTCATCTGCAGTAGCGATATCTTTACCATAAATATGATATGAGTCAGCATGCCAGTTCATTCTTGCCAAACGCACTTCCTTACCGCTTCTCCTGGAAATTTCTGAAGCGATGATTTCTTTATTGAACATGATAAAGCCAAACATATTCATAAAATTTGCCCCCCATGCATCGTTACTCCTAAAGCGAATATTACAATTAAGCCATTGAATACCCTTTTCATCTTCAATAAGTCTGTACCACAACGATTGCAAGCAAGGAGGGTCATAACATTCAGTGTCCAGGTTTGGCATCCAGGTAATCATTTGAGCCTGTCTTGTGAATGGTTGTTTAACAAGTTTTTCTATAACATTTTCAATTTGATTCACCTTAAAATGGCCTGATTCAACTGATTTTCTGTTTTGCAATTCTTTCCAAACACCATAATTTGCAAGCCTGCCATGATATGTATATTCCCAGCGTGTATCTTCAGGGTCATTGATATTTTTCACCCAATGGTCTTTATATCCTTTTAATTCAAGTACATATTCTTTTAATTCATCAATACCACCCGGAAATGCCATATGAATCATTGGATCACTTTCAGGTTCCAGAATTGTAATATTCATTGTACAATCAATACTTTGCGGGTCACCCGGTTGATCGTATTGAGTCTTAAAACGGGTTCCGTTTTTATATAAATTCACCAGTGCATTCTCATATGCCTGTGCCAATGATTTACCTTCTGAGAAAAGAATGGGAATATTTTTCATATGTTTATTATTAAGTTATTAAGTTTAGAGGTTTAGAAGTTTAGAAGTTTAGAGGTTTAGAAGTTGAGAAGTTTAGAAGTTGAGAAGTTGAGAGGTTTAGAAGTTTAGAAGTTAAGAGGTTTAGAAGTTGATAAGTTAAGAAGTTTAGAGGTTGAGAGATTAAGAGGGCGTGTGAGATAGAGTTGTGTTTCCCTGTTAACTTTTCCAACGTTTTAAACGTTGGAAAAGTTCATTTATAATATCCTTTATACCTTTCTTTCCCTTTTATAATCATAAGCGTGTGAGTTAAATGCCTTATCATGGGACGTTTCACAGATATAATTTTTTATGTTATTTGAAATATAAACAAGTAATATACAGATATTTAAACCAATCCTGCAAATCCCATAAATGCCATAGCTAAAATACCTCCCACAACAAAAGCAATGGGTACCCCCCGCATCTCTTTAGGAACTTTTACAAATTCCAAATGTTGACGAATGCTTGCAAATAAAACGAGTGCTAAACCAAAACCCAATGCATTGGCAAAAGCAAAAAGCACACTTTCTATAAGATTTAAGTCTTGTTGTACTGCCAAAAGGGCTACACCCATAATGGCACAATTTGTTGTTATCAAAGGCAAAAAAATACCCAATGCCTGATATAATGGTGGACTTACCTTTTTCAAAACGATTTCTACCAATTGCACCAATGAGGCAATAATTAAAATAAATGAAACGGTTTTTAAAAATCCCAGATGGAAAGGTTCCAGTATAAAATGTTGAATTAAATAAGTAATTGTAGTTGCTAAAACCATTACAAAAATTACAGCGCCGGTCATTCCTACCGAGGTTTCCAGTTTATTTGAAACTCCAATAAACGGACACAATCCTAAAAACTGGCTTAATACTATATTATGTACAAAAATTGCAGATATAATAATTATCAGATATTCCATAATGATCAAAAATTAATGGTTATTATTTTTTCAATTTATTGGTAATGGCAATAAGGTATCCTAAAGCAATGAATGCGCCTGGTGCAAGAATAAACAATATGATTCCGTTTCCTGTAATAAATTTATATCCCAGGAATGAACCGCCTCCCAATAATTCACGAACAGCTCCTAATATAAAAAGGGCCAGTGTGAATCCAAGTCCCATTCCCAGGCCATCTATAAGAGAAGACCATGTGTTGTTTTTGGATGCAAAAGCTTCTGCACGGCCAAGTACAAGGCAATTCACAACAATAAGTGGAATAAATATACCAAGCGCTTTAAAAAGGTCTGGAAGATAAGCCTGCATAAGCAACTCAACAATGGTCACAAACGAAGCAATGATAACTATAAATGATGGGATACGGACTTTTGCAGGAATTCCTTTTTTAACAATAGAGACTACTAAATTTGACATAACTAGTACAAAAGTGGTTGCAAGTCCCATTCCGATGCCGTTTTGGGCTGAAGTGGTTACTGCTAAGGCCGGACAAAGACCAAGGAATAATGTAAATACTGCATTTTCCCTTAAAAATCCTTTTGTAAAATTTTTCCATTGACTCATAAGCTGATAATTTTTTCTGTATAAATTTTAATATCTGGTTTGATGCTCCCTTTTTATTTAGTTTGTATGCTTTGAAAGCCTTCCCATGCTTTACTCATGGCATCGCAATAGGCTTTAGAGCTTATTGTTGCTGCTGTTATTGCATCCACATCCCCATCTGCTCCAACGGACAAAGTAAACTCAGAAGGATGTTTTCCAAAAAATTGATTCGGGAAATCTGATTTTCCTTGTTCAATTTTGTCCCCTAAACCGGGAGTTTCTGCGTGCTGTACCACAACAATGTTATGAATGGTTCCATCTGGTAAAAACCCTGCCATAAGACTGATCAATCCGCTAAATCCTTTATCTGTTGATGTTAAAATAGCAACTCCTACAAGTTCTCCATTATTTTTAGCCGGGTAAACTGTAAGTGTATCTTTATCAACACCAACTTTCATGGCTTCTTTAAACGGATTATTTGTAAAGTCGGGAACCACTTCTTTGATGGCTGTTAATTTTTTTTCAAGTTTTGCTTGTTGAATTGGTTTTTCTGTCACCTTATATATGTACCCCAAAGCGAGTGAAGCGCTAAACGTAACAAGTATAAGTGTTGCCACCATCCGATAAAAATCTTTAATTTTATTTGCCATATCAATAAATTTTATGATTTGATTTTATTTTTTCCGTATTGCCTTGGTTTAATATACCTATCCATTAGGGGAACAAGTGCATTCATAAACAGGATAGCAAATTGAACGCCCTCCGGATAAGAACCAAACAATCTGATTATTACCGTCAATGCACCAATCCCGACACCATAGATTAGCATTCCTTTAGCAGTCATGGGTGAAGTAACATAATCTGTAGCCATGAACACGGCTCCCAACATAAGTCCACCACTTAAAAGATGGAAAACAGGATTTGCAAATTGTGTTGGATCAACATACCACAAAATTCCTGTAAATATAAAAACAGTAGCAAGTATGGATACAGGAATATGCCATGAAATAACACGTTTTACAAGCATGTACACCAGCCCGATAAGCAAAGCTACAGCAGCTATTTCACCAGCAGAACCACCTGTGTTTCCTATAAATAATTGGTAATTTGTAGGGATTTCACTCATTAGTCCGGATACCTTTTCTCCACTGCTGATCCCTTCCTGTAAAGTACCCAGGGGAGTAGGGCCGGTAATCGCATCAAGATATTTTTGGGAGAAAAAAGGTTTTGGCTTTGGCCAACTGGTCATTTGGGCCGGAAAAGAGATGAACAAAAACACCCTGCCTACAAGAGCCGGATTGAAGGGGTTTTTACCAAGTCCGCCAAATGTCATTTTTCCAACTCCAATAGCGACAAGGCTTCCGATTATAATGATCCACAAAGGAAGGTTTGCCGGCAAACAAAATCCCAAAAGCAAGCCTGTCACTATTGCAGAACCGTCTTTTATTGACCCGGGGGTTTTTACAATATATTTATTGATAAGCCATTCAAAAAGTAAGCAAAATAGTACAGATGAAAAAATTACAACAACTGCCCCCATGCCAAAATAAAATACAGATATAAATAAAGCCGGAATTAGAGCTAATATAACCCTGTACATTAATTTTTCAACAGTTATATTATCTTTCACATGGGGTGCCGGTGATACGTGTAATAGTTTGTTTGCCATTTTATTTAGTAGATTTTAGCATTTGACCTGTTTTGTTTTTTCCAAACTTGATATAATCAAGCAAAGGTATATTTGCAGGGCATGTATAGCTGCACGAACCACATTCTATACAATCCATTATATTATTTTTATACAATTCATCACATGATTCCTCCTGGGCTAATTGATTCAATAAATACGGCTTTAGGTTCATGGGACACACATTCACACACCTTCCGCATCTGATGCAAGTCATGCTTTGCTCTCTATGAGATTCGTCTTCAGGCAAAAGCAATATGCCACTTGTTCCTTTTACAACAGGGATTTCCGTTCTGTTCAAAGCGACTCCCATCATCGGCCCTCCTGCTATTACCTTTCCTGTCTCATCCGGTAATCCGCCACAATATTCAATCAAATCAGAAACAGGCGTTCCAATGCGTACCATAAAATTAGACGGGCGTTTAACATTTTTCCCGGTAACAGTCACCACTCGTTCAATCAAAGGTTTATTCAGTTGTATTGCATCATATACCGCACATGTAGTCCCGACATTAAACACGACCACTCCAACATCTATCGGAAGACCACCTGAAGGCACTTCCCTGTTCAAAATGGCTTTGATCAATTGTTTTTCACCTCCCTGAGGGTATTTTACTTTGAGCGGAACCACTTCAATGGATTCATCAGCGGCCAAATGCTTTCTCAACATCCTGATTGCCATTCCTTTATTGTTTTCTGCACCAATAAAAGCCTGTTTAACATTCAGCGCTTTTTTCAGGATGCTGATCCCAGCAAGCAATTGCTCGGTTTTATCGAGCATAATCTGAAAATCGGCTGTTAAATAGGGTTCACATTCGGCCCCGTTAATAATCAAATATTCTGCTTTTTTTCCTTCCGGGATACTAAGTTTTATGTTTGAAGGAAATGTAGCGCCACCCAAACCTACAATACCTGCTTCTTTTATTTTTTCTATGATCTGCTCTGATGATAATTCCGTGTCATGACGGATTTCTTTTTGATCCAGGATGGATTCATCCCATTCATCTCCTTCAACAGTTATTTGGATTGCAGGGCATTTATAGCCACTGGAAGTAAATATATTATCAATTTTTTTAACAGTCCCGGAAACTGATGAATGAATATTGGCTGAAACAAATGAACTTGCTTTGGCAATAAGCTGGCCTGTTTTTACTTTATCGCCTTTTTTTACAACAGGTTCAGCCGGTGCGCCGATGTGCTGCGATAAGGGGATATGAGCCTCTTTCGGCAATGGAAATTGTTCTATGGGCCGGTTGGATGAAATCTTATGTTCTTTAGGATGAACACCTCCTGTTTTAAAAGTTTTCAGCACGTTTTACCTCCTTATTTTTTCAAATATTTATGTTTTGGACTCATCCGAATTTACTGTTTCTACTTTTTCTTTTCGCGGTGGAAAATTTTCTTCATGAATAGCATTTGTAGGACATACAGGAACACATTTCCTGCATAATTTACATTTTTCAGGATCAATATAAGCCAAATTATTGTTTAATGTAATGGCTTCAAAAGGACATGTTTTCACACATTTTCCACATCCTATGCATGCCACTTTACAGACTTTTCGTGCAACCGCTCCTTTTTCTTCGTTTACACAACAAATATATACTTTTCTGTCTTTTTTGTTTTTCTTTCTTAGCTCTATGATATTTCTCGGACAGGCATCAACACATGCTCCACAGGCGGTACATTTGTCATCTAAAACGACCGGAAGACCTGTTTCAGGATTGATATGAATGGCATCAAAATTACATGATTCCACACAGTCGCCGTATCCTAAACAACCGTTTGGACAATCTGTTTCTCCAATATACAGCGAAGAAGCGACCTGGCAAGATTGAACTCCATCATACAGGCTGGTTACAGCGCGGTGTTCGGCTGTTCCATTACATCTAACCACTGCTACCATAGGATTTTGTGCTTCTGCTTCCACTTCCATAACTTCAGCTATATGTTGCATGCATTCGTTTCCTCCAACAGGACAATAAAATCCATTAAGATCCCCTTTATTTACAATCGCTTCGGCAAAATTCCTACAACCGGTATAACCACAACCACCACAATTGGCGCCCGGCAAAATATCGTCTATAAGATCAATTTTAGGGTCTTCATATACTTTAAATTTTTGCGATGCAAAATACAGCACAATGCCGGCCAAAGCTCCAAGTGCACTTAATGAAACCACCGAATAAATAATGACTGAATCCATATATGTTCTGTTAAGTATTTACTAAATTTTATAAATATGCATTAATAAAGATTTGCTAAAATATTTTTTTAAAAAATATAAAGCAATATAATAAGGGGCCATTGCAATAAGTGCAACTAATCCTGCAATTAATTCATCTTTGAAAAAATATGAACCTGCAAAAAGTGTTGTCAAAAAAATAATAAAGGGAAGAATATAAGCCCAAAAAACAGCTTTTAATCCCTGGTTTTTCTGGATGGCAATTTTTACATGATTGCCTTTTTCAAATCGTCCTGTAGCATCATCTATTTCAATAATTTTTTCTTTTTTATCTGATAATGAGCAGGCCGTTTTGGCATGGCAATTCCCGCAAGCTGAATGGCTCGTGATTCCTACCTTGACTTTTCCTGCATCTACATCCTTAACAACACCCTCATGTTCAATTTCATAAAAAGAATTCATAAAAATTTTCCCTTGTTTGCGTTGACAAAAATAAAACAAATATGATTATCTTGTTTAAAAAAATTACCTTATCAACTTAATCGGTTGCATTAAGGGACTTCTATTAATTATGTCCGCGTAACCAAATTCCAAATATACAAACACCAAATAACGAAAAAACTATTCTTCATTGGATCTGATCACTTCAAGGACCCCTTTTACTCTCTCCAGTTTTTTCATTAATTGATCAAGATGCTCTGTATTATTAACTAAAAGTTTAATCTTTCCATTAAATTTTCCATTATCAGAGTCAAATGTAATAGACCGCATGTTAACGCGCAGGTCTTTTGATATTACTGACGAAATATTATTTACAATACCCAATACATCTATGCCGTATATTTTAATAACCGTTTCATAATAACTCCCCTGTTTTTTTTCTGTCCACCGTGTTTGTAGTATACGGTGATTATATTTTGACATCAATTGCTTTGCATTCGGACAATCTTTCCGGTGAATCTTAATGCCTTCGGATATGGTGATAAAGCCAAAAATATTATCTCCAAAAATAGGGTTACAACATTTTGCCAATGTATAGTCAACCCGTTCAATTTCGTTTTCAATGATTAAAAAATCATCTTTTTTTGCTTCAATTTCGGGGTTTGGTTCTATCCTTAACTCTTTCCCGGTTTCTTTTAGTTTTTTTAAGTCTTCTTCTTCTTTCTTTTTTTCAACAGCACCGGTTAAAAATTCTTTAAAATCAGCCAGGTTAATTTTTCCTAATGCAATATCATAATACATATCCGATGACTTATTATACCCAAAAAAATCCAATAGTTTATTAACATTTTTGTCATCAAAAGACAATTTCCAATTTTTAAATTTTCTTCTAACAGTGTCTTTACCGTTTTCTGCTTCTGCATATTTGTCTTTGGCTAAAATTTGTTTGATTTTAGACCGGGCCTTGGGGGTTACTACATATTCAAGCCAACTTGATTTGGGTGATTGATTTTTAGAAGTAATAATCTCTACCGTATCACCATTATTCAATATATGTTTAATGGATACATTTTTGTCATTCACGCGTGCTCCAAGACACAAAGCGCCAATATCACTGTGAATATCAAATGCAAAATCCAATACCGTTGCACCATGCGGAAGTTTTTTGATGTCGCCTTTAGGAGTAAAAACAAATATTTCGTCTGTATATAGTGAAAGTTTTATATTATTCATGAAGTCGGTAGTATCTGCTGCTGTATTTTCAAGTACCTCCCTTACTCTTGAAAGCCAATGTTCCGACCTCATGTCTTCTTTCCCGCCTTTATAACGCCAATGAGCAGCAAGTCCCTTTTCTGCAATCTCATTCATACGTTCAGTTCTTATTTGAACTTCCACCCATTTGCCACCGGGGCCCACAACAGTTGTATGAAGTGATTCATATCCATTGGATTTTGGTATTGATACCCAATCACGCAACCTTCGGGGATTAGGCTGGTATAGATTCGTAACAATAGAATAAACGGCCCAGCAATCAGACCGTTCATCTTTTAAAATGTTTTTTAGAATAATGCGAACTGCAAAAATGTCAAAGATTTCTTCAAATTCAACATCTTTGCTTTTCATTTTGTTCCAGATAGAATGAATGGACTTTGTGCGTCCCTTAATCTCGAAATTATAGCCTTGCTTTCTTAACTCTTCATTGATTGGTTGAATGAATTTTCTGATAAACCGGTTTCGCCTGGTGGCTGTAATCCTGAGTTTGTTTCCTATGCTTTTATATGCCTCGGGTTTAGTATATTTTAATACCAGGTCTTCCAATTCAGATTTCAGGTTATACAATCCCAGCCGATGAGCAAACGGTGCATACATTTGAGCAACTTCTAATGAATAGGATATTTGATATTCTTTTGGAAACCTGTTCAACCGGCGCATTGTATAAAGGCGTTGGGCAAGTTTTATCAGTATAACTCTTATGTCGCCTGATATTGCCAGGATAAATTTACGATAATTCTCCGATTGCATAAGGTTATACAATGAGTCATATCTGGATATTTTGGATATCCCATCAATAATATCAACAATATTAGAGCCAAATGTTTCTTTAATTTCTTCACTTGTTATAGAACCATCTTCCCATGAAGGATAAAGAAAGATACTGACAATAGCAGAATATCCCAGGTCAAATTCTGAAGAAACAATTTTTATGATTCCGAATAAATAATAAATATATGGTTCTTCTAAATAATCATTTTTAGTACTGCACGACTCCATAGATAAATTAAACGCTTTCCGGATCAGTTTAACTTCTTCTTTTGTAAGATCATCACGTTTTAAGCGAAGAAGCCCCCTGTATTTATTTAATATTTTATTCTTCTCAGGTACAGTTGTATTGACTACTTGTTCATTCTCCATAAAAATCCCGTAAATTTTAATTCTGTTGTATCCCTTTATTTATATAGTGATTATGATTACCGGGAAATGATTATTTTCCTCATTGTACGGTTGTCTTGATTAAAAAGTTCCATAAAATAAACCCCGTCAGAAATACCGTGTACATTAAGCCGGTAAAAAAACTCATTGTCAAGGTCTTTGGTTAATATTAAATTTCCATTCGAATTATAGATATTAATTTTTTTGATCTCGTCATTGCTTTGAATATTAATGAAATCATGGGCCGGGTTAGGGAATACTCTTGGGTACCCGTCATGTGAGACAGAATATCTATGTTCAATCGCCTCAAATGTTGCTTCCGGTAAATCAAAATATATTCTTGAAATTCCTCCATAAGTTGAAATCCATGCGCACGTGTCATTCTCAAAATGTATGTTCCGGCAATTTTCATCTACAAGTCCATCTGTTTTTGTAATAGAAAACCACTGTAAACCAGTATATATTGAAATGCCACCGGATGTTGCCATCCATATATTCCGTTTGGCATCTATTTCAACATCATTTATAACCGGGTCAAGAAGACCGTCTTCCATTGAAAAATTCTGAAATGTGAAACGGTCAAAATACGACAACCCATTGTTTGTTCCACACCAAATATGATCATTATGGTTTACAGCAATTGCATTGACATCATCTGAAGGCAACCCGTCGTACATACTATAATTGGTTAAATAATTATTAGAATATAAATCAACTCCATCGTTTGCCATCCACATTCTTCCACGGCTATCAAATTCAATATCTTTTACAGGTACGTCGGTATATTCATGAAAATTCTCAATTACATGTCCTGTATAGTTAAATACCCCCAAAAGGGCACCAAACCATAATTTGCCATTATAACCAGTTTCTATGTCCCATATAGCTTCCGTATACCAGGTATACATTTTCCAGGAGACACCATCAAAAGACAATATTCCTGTATCTGACTCATTGCCATAATCACAACCAAACCAAACAGTATTATTTTTGTCTGTATGGACTGACTTGAAACCGGTATTTTCCGGTAAAGGAAATTCATATTCCGACCATTTATTATTGGAAAATACGGCTATTCCTTTTTGCGTGCCGGCCCATACAAAATTGTCCTGATGTGCAATTTCTTCAACCTTATTAGAAGGTATTTGATGACTAATTCTGTGATATTGCCATATATTGTCCTGATAACTCAAAAACCCATTCTTCGTTCCCACCCACACGACACCATGATTATCAGAATATAATGATGTAATCTGAGTGTCTTGGGCTACATGTGCAATATCATGATTATTAAACATTGTATGGTTATACATGGACAATCCATACCATGTCCCACACCATATATTATTGTTCGTGTCAACACTTAAGGATGTAATCCAGTCATCCAACAGTCCATCGTCAGTGGTATAATTTGTTACAGTACTGTCATCAATACGGCTCAATCCAAGGCGGGTTCCAGCCCAAACTGTACCGGAAGTATCTACTGCAATGGAATAAACCCATGAGATTGGAAGTGAATCATTCAGTGAATAAGGCTGCCATGAACCTTGCCTGTAAATGGAGACTCCACCCTCATCGGTAGCGACCCAAATTGAGCCGTCAGGATGCTCCGTGATATCCCTGGCATAATTATCAGTCAGGCCATCCTGCATGGTGTAGTTTGTCCATTGACCTGACGAAAAATGGGAAACACCGTTTACTGTGGCAGCCCAAATAGTGCCATCAGAGGCTTTTATTATCCGTTTCACTTCTTTGCTTCCGATGTTATCTTTTAGAGTATATATAAAAGCTGAACCGGGAGTTTTCCGGGTAATTCCATCATTGGTTGCAACCCATAAATCATCACCTCCCCCTGTAATACCTGTACAAAACACATCAGATAAACCATCTAAAGTGGAATATTGAACATTAAGCTTATTATTATTCAGATTAAACTTCAAAATACCACCTTCAGTAGATATAAAAAGGATTGAATCGCATCGTAAAAAATCCGTTGTACTTGATGTATTGGTATAATTTGTAATATTAAATGTTTGTCCTGTTAGAGAGGTAAACAGGAGACAAATAAATAATAATAAAAAACTGATTTTTGCAGGTATTTTCATGCTTTATATTTATTACAACATTATTTTTATGTACCTGTAAAATTACAAAAAAAATTGATTGTAAATTTATGTTTGAATCATAATGTCCGGTAACTTCGTTATACCTTCATTCTCTCTATTCCTTCTCTACCAGTATGTTTGTATTAAAAATCACTCGCCATTGCCCGGCTCATATCCTGATTCGCGTAAAAAAAGAAATTTTAAGAAATAAAACAACCAACATATAATTTTTTGCAAACATTAAAATAAAAATCTATAATTAGAGTACTTCTTCAAAAATTAATTTTAATTTTGTATCCTATATTATTTAAAATTTAAATATTTGTGCATTTATAATTTATTTATACATGTCCTTATTTTAAATTTATTTTTTTAACATTTTGACAATGAGGTTTTTATAATCATTCAAATAATTTTTTCATGTTATCCGTGTAATAAGAAATAAAGATATTGGATAAACAAGGGAAGATTTGACAAATGACGATATTACCGCATTATTAGAATCAAACACATTAAATTAATCAACAATGAACATTTATGTAGGCAACCTTAATTTTAAGGTAAAAGAAAACGATCTTAAAGAAATTTTTGAAGAGTACGGAGAAGTAAGCTCTGCTAAAATTATTACTGACAAGTATAGTGGTAAAAGCCGTGGATTTGGCTTTGTTACTATGGATGACGACGGAGACGCCAACAAGGCAATCAATGAACTGAATGGCGCATCTTTTGAAGACAGAGAATTAGTTGTAAATGAAGCAAGGCCGAGAAAATAATGGAAAAAGGAAAGATCAAATGGTATAATGAAACCAAAGGATATGGTTTCATTACTACTGAAAACAGTGATGATATTTTTGTTCACAGAACAGGAATTTTAGATTCGGGGCAATCTTTGCAACCCGAACAGGAAGTAAGTTTTGAAACCAAAGAAACTGAAAAAGGAACGATTGCAATTAACGTAACACAAATTATTTAATTTGACCTCATTAAATATTGGCAATATCAATATACCCATTCCAATAATACAAGGTGGAATGGGTATTGGTATATCATTATCAGGGCTTGCATCTGCAGTTGCAAACATGGGTGGTGTAGGTATTATTTCAACTGTTGAAATAGGACTTACTTCAAACAAACAGGATTCGCCCCATAAACAAAATAACATTGACGCAATACGCAGGGAAATCAGAAAGGCACGTCAAAAAACAAATGGTGTGCTTGGAGTGAATATAATGATGGTACTATCTAACTTTTCTGATATGGTTCGTACATCCATAGAAGAAGGTATTGACATTATTTTTTCAGGAGCAGGCCTTCCTCTTGATTTACCGAAATACTTAAAAAAGGAAAACAATCCAAAACTTGTTCCCATTATATCATCTACGCGTGCAGCCTCCATTATATGCAATAAATGGAAACAAAATCACAATTATTTACCAGATGCCTTTGTTGTTGAAGGGCCTAAAGCAGGCGGGCATTTAGGATTCAAATACAATGACATTGAAAATAAAAATAATACACTGGAAAAACTGTTATCTGGTGTACTGGGAATTACAAAGGAAATAGAAGACAAATACAAGAAAAAAATACCTGTAATTGCTGCCGGAGGAATTTATACCGGAAATGATATTTATCATATTATGCAACAAGGAGCATCAGCTGTACAAATAGGTACACGGTTTATTGCTACCGAAGAATGTGATGCATCTCCTGAATTCAAAAACGCCATTATAAACGCATCGGAAAATGATATTAAAATCATTAAAAGCCCTGTAGGAATGCCCGGAAGAGCAATTTACAATAAATTTCTTCATGAAGCAAATAATGGCAAAAGAAAACCTTCTTTTTGCAAATATAATTGCATTAAAACATGCGATCCAAAAACCACCGAATTTTGTATTGCAGAAGCACTTTTGGCAGCATACAACGGAAACCTTATAGATGGATTTGTTTTTACCGGCTCAAATGCTGGTAAAGTTCACAAAATATCTACGGTAGAGGAAATATTTCATGAATTAATGGATGAATATCAGACAGAACAAAATAAAGTAAGAGATCAAAACCTTACAGAGGAATCTTAATCCTCTGTACCATCATCCCACCAAACTCCTTCAGTAAGCTGAACATCCGGCACATTATTTCCATTGGTGCTGATTTCATTTTGCGGATAAGGGAATCTCCTTGGCGGTTCGCCAAGTGGATTTTGCAGGCTCGGGATACCAGTCCGGCGCCAGTCGGTATACACTTCAATAGACTGAAATGGCCATAACGCAATAAATTTCTGGGTAATGATATCTTCAAGGGTTAAATTTTGAGGCGCCATAGCCAATACATTGTCAAAAAAAACATCATTATTTAAAGCAGATTCAATGGACATTCCATAATCCTGTAAATCTTGTGATATGGCTTGTTGATAAGCCATGAATGCGACATCATAATTTCCAAGCCTTAAATTGCATTCGGCTTTGATGAAAAGGATTTCAACATAAGATATTAATGGAATCGGAGTATGGGGTTGTAAAATATTGTATGAAATATTTGAATATTTTGAACTATTTACATCCAGTTCTGCATCCCCGTTTAAAGCAGGCACATATACATTGGAATCGTATGCTATGGTGATCATTTTTGATCTTCGCGGATCACTATTATTATTTAACAGATCATACAATGTTTTGCTGATCGAAAATGCATTTCTCATCCTGTACCAGGGATTTTGATGAGAGATATCTTCTGAGCTGCTCCATTTATCAAAAACCATTTCATCACTTTTACTCTCAAAGGCATTTTGCAAACATTGCAAAGCATTTATTGCCGAATTTTGAGCATCTCTTTTACTTAAATGATTATATAGCCGGGCTTTTAATGCCCAGGAAGCTTTTATCCACATATCAGTATTCCCCTCATATATAAAATCTTCTTCCCCGGGTGTTTGAATGGATGATTTACTCAAATTCACAATGGCTGAATCCAAGATTTTCTGCAAATCATTATAGATATCTTCTTGTTTATCGTATTTAGGCTGACGATTTTCTTTGCCTTTCAATGCTTCACTATAAGGGATCCTGCCGAATAAATCTGTAGCTGCTGAAAATGTATAAGCATAAAGTACCTGGGCGATCCCCTTGTATTGATAATTGCCCTCTTCTGCTCCTCCTTCAGATACACGGTCAATAATTGTTTTCAGGTTTTTTAACGTGCTGGTATAAAGATTCAACCATGCATTTTCAGAAAGCTTTGAATTGATACCACTACGCAAATCCAATTCATACATTCTTCCGTTTGTGCCTGCATTATGTTCTGAGAAAACCGAGCTATACCAGGCAATATCAGATGCCTCAAGATAATAGGGAACACCACTTGTTACATTTGGAATAAGTGATTGCACAGGAACCTCTTCGGGATTGTTCGGGTTATTATCTATCTCATCCAATATATTCTCTGAACATGAGATCATTATTATAAATAATACCATTAAGAATATATTGATTGGTTTCACCTGGTATGTAATATAGAGTTGCTTCATTTTCATTAAAATTTTAATTTAACTCCTCCACCAAATGATTTTGTATTTGGAAGGGCTATATATTCAAATCCTCCAATTCCATTTCCGCTTGACGTGCTGACCTCAGGATCAAAATTAGGATAATCTGTCATCAACCAAAGGTTTCGCCCGCTAAGATATACTGTTGCTGATTGGGCAAACATAGACTCCAACCATTTTTCCGGAATATCATAGCTTATTCTGATTTCCCTTAATCTGAAAAATGTGGTATTGAATACGGCTGATTCGGATATATTCCATAAAACCTGGTCATAATATACGTCCATTTTATCCGCAGGGATAAGAATATCATTATCTCCTTCAACCACCAATTGGCCATTATCATCTATGTATCCTTTTTTTGCATCTTCAACTTTTAATCCTTGTTCACGATTTTCTGTTTCTTCACCGATTCCGTATGCCCATAATAATGCGTTCATTCCACTGAACATATTTCCGCCTTTCCGCCAGTCTGCCTGGATTGAAAATGTAAATGATTTATATTTAAGGGTATTAAAAAAATTAAATTCAAAATCAGGATTTACTTTTGCAATCACTTTTGGATCGCCCTGCAGAGGCATTCCATAATTCGGATTCAGGCTTCCGCTTTTAGTTGTTTTTCGGCTGTCTACAATAATATTGCCATTTTGATCCCTGACATAAGAAGAACCGAAAATAACAGGATATTCAAGACCTTCATAGGCAAATACCCCAACACTCTCAAAATTCTGGTCACCCACTGCAATACGTTCTACTTCTTTTGATAAAGATTTCACTGTATTATTATAAGTAGTGAAATTGGTGCGGACGGTCCATGAAAAATTTTTGTTTTTGATAGGTTTTAAAGACAACATCACCTCATGGCCAACAGTTTGAATTTCACCTGCATTCCTGTATTCATTAGCATACCCTGTTGACCTGGGCAGGGGCACTGTAAAAATCTGATCTTTTGCATTGGTTTTATAAAAAGTATAATCCACTCCTGCACGATTATTAAAAAACCGGAGGTCTATTCCTGTTTCAAAGGTATTGTTATTTTGAGGCCTTAAATTATCTGTGCGTAATGTACTGGTTTCTGAATATGCAACAATCTCTTTATAAGGGAACGTATAACTGGTTTCTGATAAACCTGTTGTATGCGTAGTAGAATAATAATAATTGTTTGTTGCATATATATCACCTGCCTGTCCTACCTGTGCATAAGAGACCCTGGCCTTACCGTATGCCAGGTATTTATTTTTTCTGAAATAATCGAGTTCTGTAAACACAAAGCCAAAAGATACAGAAGGATAAAAAAATGTCCTGTTACCTCTTGGCATATTGGAAACAATGTCGGTCCGGCCGGTTGTTGTAAGGAACAATGTGCTTTTGTAGTCCATTTCGAGGCTTCCATATATACCAATAGTCCGTTCACGTGTTATGATACTGCTCACAAGCTGATCGTTGGTTCCCATAATATTATCAAATCCGCCAATCTGAATACCTGTACCCAGTAAACTCTGGGTTGCTGTTCTGGTATCATAAAATTCATTACCAAAGAGGACATTCATTCCAATATCTTCATTGATTTCCCGGGTTACATTGAGTTGCAAATTCGAATAAATTGAATTAAAATAAAAAATACGGTCTTTGATTTTGCCGCCGGAAGGCAAATCAGGCTCACTTGCTATTACAGGGTATCCTCTGCCCTCACCGGAACCCAGTGATACAACTTCTTTATCTTTCAGTGTATAATTGTCTATACCAGCCCTGTATGATGCATTGAACCAATCATTCGGAGAATACACAAAATTCATATTTCCAAAAAAACGGTTTGTTTGCTCATGATAATTATTATGTTCGAGTGCCCAGTATGGATTATCAGCATCTTTTCTGTAATGTTTTTGAATATATTGATTATCGGGGTGTTCATAAGGCGTATTGGCCAGATCATAGGTGCGGGGTGTGAAATAAACTGAGAATAAAGGATTAGCCACATTCGGGCCATCTGGCACCTTATTTACTTTTATGTTTGAATGATTTAATGAAGTACCGGCTTTTATTTTATCCGTCAGGTTTATCATCCCTTTAAACTTTGTTGTATATTTATCCATTCCGGTTGCAGGAATGATTCCATTTTGGTTCACCGATGAAAACCCTAACGCATATTGTCCGTTTGTGTTTGATGTGGAGATATTTACAGAGTTTTTAAATGTTTCACCCGGTTGAAAAAAATCTCTAATATTGTCATAAACAGCGGGCGTATTCGTTGGTTTTCCTTCTACAGGAAAAGAATATGGATTTTGAGCACCTGTCATATAATTTTCTTCCTGTGATTGGTATGGTTTCAGGGTATCAATACGCGGCCCCCATGAATAGGCTGAATACAGGTTAAGCCTGCCATCGTCACCTTGAGCATATTGATTTTGCAATTTCGGGAGTCGTGACACTTGTTCACAGGTATACGTTGAGTTAATTGTAACCAGGGTATTTTGTTTTGCATTTGCAGCAGCATCACCACTTTTTGTAGTGATCACCACAACACCATTCGATGCACGTAATCCGTAAAGAGCTGCTGCAGCAGCTCCTTTCAGAATATTTATCGATTTAATATCTGAAGGGTCTATATCAAGAGACCTCGAAGAAGGGTCTGTCCCTTCACCCAGTGATGTTGTAAAAGCCCTGTCTGTTGAGACAGGCATTCCATCTACAACATATAAAGGCTGATTATTGGTTGATATGGAACTATTCCCCCTGATCCTGACCTGTGAACCTGCTCCGGGCATACCGCTTTTCTGTTGTACAAGTACTCCGGCTGCTTTTCCCTGCATTGCTTTGGCAATATCTTCTTCACCAGAATTCTCTATTTCATCTCCTTCGACCTGTTGGGTTGTATATCCCAATGCTTTTTTCTCTTTTCTGATCCCCATGGCTGTTACCACCACTTCTTCAACAGCTATTGCTTTGGAACGAAGCGTCACATTTATCTGCCGGCGATCGTTCACGGGAACCGTCTGTGTTTCTTTTCCTACAAAACTAAAAACCAATGTATCATTGGGTGATGATACATTGATGGTATATTTTCCGTCCAAATCGGTGATGGCCCCTCGACTTGTGCCTTTTACTATGATTGTGACACCGGGAATAGGCTGGCCGTCTTCTGCATCTGTAACAACTCCTTTAATTTCTAATGACTGGGCTTCACTTCGCAAAATAAATCCGGCTAAACATAAAAAAACAAGTATCAATCTCTTCATTATACAAAAAAAAGATGGTTATATTTTCCGTTCAAATATCTGTAATTTTTTGTTAACTAAAAAGAAAAAAATCATTTTATTAATATTTTATTGTCCGGACATTTCCTGAAACGAAAATTATACACGCGATAAAGTTATATACAGCCTGCATAATCTAAATGAAATATTATTTTTCAAACACGGCCGTTCTGCTGAAAAAAATCGAAGGCCTGTCAACTAAATTAAGTCCTGTCTCCCGGAAATTTTCCATCACGCGTTGAAATGGTTCCTTTTTTACATGAAACACGGGCTCTGAAACAAATAATTTCCCGCCTGGTTTTAGCGCATCATGTATTGTCCTGAATAATTTTTCTTGTTCAGGTATTTCGTGTATGACATAGAAAGCCAGGATAAAATCCATACAATTTTTATATCCTATACTGCTGAATGGCCTGTTTTCTAATTCAATTACATTTGAAATTTCGTTAGCCTCCATTTTCCTTTTAACAAGATCAAGCATTCCTTGCTGAATATCCAGTGCAATGATCTTACCTGTCTCGTTTAGCATTCGTGCCATAGGAACTAAAAAATAGCCCGGGCCACACCCCAGGTCCAATACTGTCATATCAGGTTGTATATATCTTTTAAGAATTTTTTTAGGAGGTTGTAATAATTTGCGCATCAAGCTATCTAGATTGCCAGCCTGTTCTACCGGGCAAATCCGTTTATCATTTTGATTACTCATGACTATTTTCTGGTTTTATGATTATCTATACTAAGACGTAATCATACAAAAATATTATATTATATTCATATTTATTTAATAAAAAAGGCTGCCCCTTTCGAGACAGCCTTTGCTAAAGAACAGAATCTGAACTTTAACCCTAAAACACGATAAACGTTTTTTTGTGTATTTTACCGTTTTGTGATATAACCACTATATACGTTCCTTTTTGTAAATCCGATACATTGATCTTTGATTCATTATTCATTTGTCTGGCCATGATCATTTTTCCATTGATTGAATAAATCCGGATTATTGCATGATCAATATTTGTAAAGTGAATAACACCATTGGTTACAGGGTTTGGATACATTTTTATTTCACTTGCAACCGCATCTATCCCGGTAATAATATCAAGATTACCAGTTGATTCGGAAGCAAATGAATTCATTGTTGCTTTCTTCCTGACAATAATGTTATTGCTTCCACTTGTATTCACCGTTGTTGTATCAGTTATCAAATACCATACTGTACCACCATCGGTTGAATATTGCATGCCATCACTTGTAGCAACCGTATCATTTCCGGGTTTTACAAAAACTGCTTCTGGTGAATCCTGGTCTGATAATGAGACCGAGGGTGCTTCAGGACGTGCCGGAATGGTAAGTTTTACAACTTCAGAAGCGAGTTCAGATGCATTTGCTTTTGTCATAAAATACAAAGTATCTGCTGCATTACCGGCTGCAGGGACATTCAAATCAATCACCGTGCCTGCTCCGGTAGTTGTATCTGAAGCAAAATTATCATTCGAATAGATTACAGCCGAAGGGATTGTTTCAGCGGTTGTCTCATCTTCATAATTTATTGAAACAGAAGGAGGATCGGATTTTTGTACCTGAATAACCAATCTGTAATTGGATGTATTGGCTTTTTCCCTTACATACACCGGCCCTTCTATAAAAATCACACTGGTTGATGTATTTGAGCAATCATGCCAGTCACCGTCGGTACCATCGGTTGAATTCAGGCTATACTCCATCGTGGTAAGTGTATTCTGCAATAGTCCTTCTGCAACGTTTGCACTCACATTGGATAAGACAAGGTCTCCATCCAGATTCTCTGTTGATTCTGATGCAAAAGCTGAACCTGTAGCTTTTACCCTTACCCGTATATCCTGATCGCCGCGGGAGTCAACCGTTGTTGCATCCAGAATATCATTCCATGTACTGCCCTGATCAAGTGTATATTCATAACCATCTGCTGTGGATACCGTATCGCCGGTACCGTCAGCAGATTTCATAAAGCATGCATTGGCAGAGCTTTGATCTGATAATGAAACAACAGGTGAAGCTTCACGGGCCGGAACAACCAGGTTCTGAACAGAAGACACAAAGCTTGACGCAGTAGCCAATGACCTGAAATAAACATATTCATCGTCACTGCCATAGGCAGGGATTAGCCCGGATAAATTCAGGGCCGTTCCATCTCCCTGGGTACCTGCAGTTGCAAAGCTATCTAAAGAATATTCATCCGTTGCAGCAATGGCTTCTGCCGTAGTTTCTGCACTGTAATCAATTGAATAAGCCGGAGAAGCAGGCCTTTCCGGTATTTCCAATGCCTGGATGTCAGATGCTAAAGCCGTATCATTGGCTTTTGTCCTTAAATAAACAGTATCACTTCCTTCTCCATATTCAGGGACGGACAGGCTTAGTGGTTGTCCATTTCCATCGGTTCCCCCGGAGGCAAAGTTGTCATACGAGTATTCATCTGTTGAAGGAATTGATTCATTGGTAGCTTCATTTTCGTAATCTATTGAATACGATGGCGTTACTTGTTTGGCAATGGTGGCAACAAGCCTGTAATTGGATGTTTCAGATGCTTCCCTGACATATACATCACCTTCTATAAAACTCACGGTGGTGGAAGAGTTTTCACAAGCTGACCAGTCACCATCCGTGCCATTCGTAGAATTCAAGCTGTATTCCATCGTGGACAAGGTATTGGTTAGTATCTCCTGTGCAACGTTTACATCTACCATAGTAAGATCCAATGGCCCGTTCAAATTACCTGTGGAAGTAGATGCAAATGTTGTATCCGTTGCATTAACCCTTGCATAAATTGTGTCATTCACACTTGCATCAACAACGGTTGTGTCTTCAATGTCATCCCATGTTTCACCAACATCAATCGTATACTCATATCCGTCAGTAGCTGCAACTGTATCACCTGTTCCATCGGCAGATTTTACAAAACGGGCATTTTCAATGCCTTTTTCAGACAACGAAACAATAGGTGCTGCATCTCTTGCAGGAATAACAAGGTCTTGTATTTGAGATGCAAGCTCATATCGTGTTGCATTGGTTCTGAAATAAAGATGTCCGTCAGCATCACCATAATCAGGAACATTCAATTCTACCGGAGTACCGTCTCCATTTGTCACATCGTTCTCAAAATTATCTGTAGAATAAGAATCTGTAGCCGGTACATTTTCGGCAGTTGTCTCATTTATATAATCAATTGTATATTCCGGGGCGGAGCCTGGTTCTGCTATGGTATAAACCACGCGCGAATTGGATGGTTTGTTTTTCTGACGTACCACTACATCACCGGGTTCAAACAAAACACCTTCTGTTGTCATATTACTACAATTTTTCCATTCACCGCCATTGATCTGGTATTCCATTGTAGATTCGGTAAAAATCAACATGCTGTCACGAACATTTATATCCACATTATCCAGATTAATATCTGCAATATATTCAAATGACAGTTCATCTCCAAAATAGGTGATGCCATCGTAACTCCCTATTAACTTATAATAATATGTAGTTGTTTCCAGGTTATTAAGTATTCCATTCACACTCACTTTCACAGTGCCCTGGGCTGAATCAGGGGATGCAGTAATGGTATCATATTGTTCTCCCGGCGTAAAAGGAGATGTGTATCTCACAGCGAAGCGCAGGTTTTTCACTAATTGATCTTTGGGGTCAACGCTTCCATATAATATTGCAGAATCTGCATCCACAACACTGCTGTCTGTAAAGATTTCAGGTGAATTGGGGTCTGCCAGTTCATAAGCGCCAATATCAATAATTTTTGAACCGTCTTCATCCCCGTCCTGTATTCTCGGGAAGTTCTCTCCCCGTTGGTCACCGCTCGGCGGATTACTAACAAGGGAGTCTCCTGCGTCAACTGCCGGGCTGGTATTTTGTAGTGCATGGGTTTTGGTGCTTCCTCCGTTATCTTCCAATGCATTTAATAATGGATCCAATACCCCGGATGACGTACCTGCATAATCATTATTACCATTCGGATTACCCTCAGGGAAGCTGGCTGCCGAACCACTATTGTCACCAATCAAATTATATCCATTGGTAGTGATTGTCCCTTCCTGTTCGCATACATCAGGATAATCATTGCCGCTTGTTGAACCATCCATGTTTGCAGCTATGATGTTATGGGTTAATATGAGGGTTCCACCATTATTGAATACCCCGCCTCCATCACCGGTTTCATCATCATTGGTATTGCATGTATTTTTAGCAATGGTACTGTGAGACATGATGACTTCTCCGGTATTATAAATGGCGCCTCCGTTTCCTTTGGTGGTATTTCCGCTAAAAGTAGATTGTTTAATGGTGTCGTTGGCAGCATTTAAGTTTGTGAGGCCACCGCCGGTATGTCCGGCTACATTATTTATTATAGTGCTGCCGGAAATATTAATTCCCACCGGGTCAGCCAATGGAAATTTCAGTAATATTCCGCCACCTGTACCATTGGTTGTGTTGCCATCAATGGAACAATCTTCTATTGTTGCATCAATATTCGGGTAATTTGAATTTCCTGACAAATAAATACCGCCACCGCCTTGTAAGCTGTCATTCGCAACAGCCACTGTGCTGGTATTATTCACTACTTGTGTTCCGGTGACATCAAGTGTGATGCTCGCCTCTCCGTCTGCAATGGAAGCAATACCGCCACAAGGCCCCTGGGTTGCTTTATTACCCTTTATAAAACTATTATCAATACTTACAGAAAAAGGCATACCCATTATACCTCCTTCATTATAATTTAAAATCCCGGCACAACTATCTGCCGTATTTGAGGATACAGCAACATCTGTTAAATCTAAATTGCTACTATTAAAAATACCTCCTCCTGCCGATGCCTGGCATTCTTCGATTTTAACATTTTCAAGGGTTAGGTACATTGAAGCATTTGCAATGCCTCCACCCGGATAGGTTGTATTGCCATACCTGATGGTTAAATCTTTAATTGTCACACGTTGATCCGGGGCAATATAAAACACTCTATTCGATGCGTTCCCCGGAAGGGAAGCCGGTTGTATGATTGTTTCATCCGGGCCGGTTCCCTGTATTGTAATGTCTTTGTTCACATAAATACCTCCCCCCGGATTTTGTCCCATGCCTTGTTCATGCACTTGCTCGGTCAGTGTTCCGTGAACTTCAATGGTTCCGAACATAACCTCGCTTATTGCATGGGTTAATGTAGCCCATGGGGTTTCAGGGTTTTGAGCTTCCTCTAGTGTATAGGAATCATCACCAATGCCTGCATTAACATAATAGGTTTCCTGGGCAAACAACGCCCCGCTAATCAATAAACTACAAATCAAAAGTATCAATTTTCTTTTCATGATGAATTTGGTTTTAATTAAACAATATATTTGAAAAATTTTTAATTCTTTGATTTTATTCCCTTATTATATTCAGACATTATTTAATTCAATGTTCCCTATTCAAAAATTATTTGTAATTTTATTTTTATTTTACATTTATAATAAAAGCCATTTTTTTCGATGATGGACATAAGAAACAAACATGATTTTGAGCTGATTTATAAAAAGCACTACACAATGCTTTATCACATCATCATTAAAATAACAGAAGATAAAGGTGTTACAGAGGATATTATACAGGATGTTTTTATAAAAATCTGGAATAAGCGGAATGAATTGAACATTCATGGATCTGTGAAATCATATCTCATTAAATCCTGCATTAATTCAACCATCAATTTTTTAAATCATCAACGTAACAAAAATGAAATGCCACTTGAGGAATATGCTTTAACTGATGAAAGCAACAACGACACATACCATCATGCTTTAGATAAACAATACATAAAAAAAAGAATGCGCCAGGAGATCAACCAACTCCCAGGCATGTGCAGAACTGTTTTCATCCTGAACAGGTTTGAAAAGATGAGCTATAAAGAAATTGCCAATTACCTTGATATTTCTGTGAAAACTGTTGATAATCATTTATGGAAGGCAGTAACGTACTTACGAAAAAAATTGAATGCATTAAAAGAAGGAAACATTTAAAAAAGATGGCCTGTATTTGTCGGATGAAACGAAAAATCTACATTTTATTTCTTTTATTTTTTATAGTACCGGATATTCATGCCTCTGACGACAAACTTGATTCCATTATCAGTATTCACGAAAATGATGTTATGATTTCACACATTTTGGATATGATAAGCAAAGAATACGGTATCAATTTTTCGTTTTCAAAAACCATATTACCATTGGAAAAAAAAGTAAATATCAAAGCTTACAAACAGCCTGTCAGAAAAATATTAGACCGCCTGTTTATTGGTACAGGTATCCGTTACACCTCTATTAAGAAACATGTTGTTTTAATATTCGATCCGGAAAAATCCACCTTTAATCCAAACAATAAAACACCGGAAGTTATTATTATTTCTGCTCGTAATAAAGATATAACATCAACTCACACTCAACAATCAGGAAACGAAATAATAAAAAAAGACACTATACAACGGAATAATTTATCTTCTATAAAATCTATCACACCTTTAAAATCAATACCACTTCAATCAAAAAAGTTCAATATGCCCGACACTATAAATATAGATACAAATATTCTGAATAATCAGTATAACGAAAATAACATTCACACGGTTCAAGCCGGCTTATTCAAATTAAGTGCCGGCGGGTGTTATGATTTTTATTATCACTCTTTTGGTATAGAATCTTCAATATTTAAATCTGTTTTTAAAAAAATTTCGTTTTCACTATCTGTCAATTTATTTCCAACGAACCAAATCTTCTTTCCTGATGAAAATTATGATATTAAACTAAAACAATGGCATGGCCGTCTGAATATCTTATATCAATTTGCATCATTTGGAAATTTTTCCACAACAATCAGCGGGGGATATAATTATGCTTCAAAAACATTTATGACAAGCCAATATTTAGAATACATATCTTTGTATGGAGAACGCAAAGAAACTATTTATAATAACAAAGAGCATATCATTAATCATGGACTGAATACAGGAATTATGAGCATATATCAATTTCATCGCATCTGTTTTTATTTAAAATATTATTATACATTTTCAGGTAGCGCACAGTCAGTGTTATCTTCCGGTTTTGTAATAAATTTTCATAAAAAATAGTTTTTTTAATAAGGAAACATGTTTAAATATATGTCTTAATAATAAATAAAATTCATAAAAAATAATTATGAACCAAATCAACTACAGAACATTAATCTATCATTATTTCCATGGCGATATAAGCCAGGAAGACAAAGAGCGTTTGTTTGAATGGATACAGGAAAGCGAAAAAAACAAAGAGCAATTTGAGGCGTATAAGGAAATATATGAGTTAACAAATGACATTTATTCATTTGATGCCCCCCCTGTTGAATCATCATGGAATCATATAAAAAATAAGCTGAATGATGGGGATACAACAAATATTATACAACCTCTCCACAAAAAGCCTTTGTTTAAAATCATCATGAAAGCAGCAGCAGTGGTAATCCTTGTTATTGGTATTGGGTTATTGTTTTTAAATAAAAATCAAGAGAAAATGCTAATTGTTTCGACAACAGATGCAAAAAAGATGATGGTTTTGCCTGACAGCAGTAAAGTATGGGTAAATAATAATACAACATTATATTACACAGGAGACTTTGAGAAATCAAGAGAACTTGAACTTACTGGGGAAGCTTTTTTTGTTGTTAATAAAACAAAGCAGATGTCCTCATTTATTGTTAACACTCCAGCAGGAGAGGTAACCGTTTTGGGAACATCTTTTTTAATAAAAGCAACAAAAGGAGAAACAGAAGCAGTGTATGTAAATACGGGGACGGTTCAGTATACATCAAAACAAACTAAGTCAAAAGTCATTTTACAACAAGGAGACAAAGGCATTATACACAAAGATAAACCTGTGGAAAAAACCACAATCAATGACCAAAATTATCTGGCATGGAAAACCGACACCCTTGTTTTTGATAATCAATTAAAATATATTACAAACGTATTGGAAGATTATTTTGACATTCATATTTATGTTGAAAATCCCAAATTATTAACATACAATTTTACGGGTAAATTCATTAATCCCGCACTGGAAGATGTATTTTCCGTCTTATCTGCTGCCATGAACCTAAGAATAAGATGTGTTGATAAAACGCATTATGTAATTACGGGAGAAGGTAACAACGAATAAAACCCGGGGTTTA
>CAYMKE010000002.1:0-43321 GCA_964390955.1 uncultured Bacteroidales bacterium
GAAGATTTCAATATAGAGGAAAAAGAAATACATCGTTATTAACTTTTATACCCAACTTAGGTTTAAAACGTCATATAATCAGGATGAAATGAATAGTTAAGCGGACTTTTTATTGTTTCACAAAGCATTTGTTTTATTGAATTTTCCGGGTTAATATCTGTATACAACTGCCATCTCTTTCCCGGGTTGTGGCATCTCTTCCGGGTTTAACAAAATGATGTTACTATTATGCGTTAAAGCATTTATTGCTGTATAATTGATTAATTCAATATCCGAGGGTTGTTTATTCTCATGAATTTCAACTTTATTATTCTCCTCATCAAAATAACCCCATAATTTAGTATTATAGTTCACATATAATTTTTCTGTCCTGCCCGCTACTGTATTTTTTAATATCTCTTCGGGGATGTCTGATTTATTTTTTGTTTCATGATATTGTTTTATCGCTTCTTTTTTATCTTTCTCATAATAAGTTTTAAGAATATTCAAGGCCTGCTCCTTTAATTCATGAGGAGTATGTCCTTTAGGGCTTTGTCTGATATGATCATTCGCTATAGTCTTATATGATGAAATATTTTTATATTTATAAAATATGTGATCAACACATTCAATAATTAAAGGAATCCCTTTATTTTTGATAGCTTTCATAATTTCAGCATCCACATATCTTAAAAACTCTTCAATTTCTTTATTGTTTTCCTCTGCTCCTCTGAACTGTCCCTGCTGTTTAATCCCTCCCTGAAGATGGGCTCCTTTATTCCGGAACATTTCATTTTTATAATTCTGCCATCCAAGAGCTGTTTCTAATTTTTGAGGAATAAAATTTTCTATTTCTATTCTTGAAATATTATATTTATCGCCTTTATACAGATGAACTCCATGCAAACTCAAAGAAAGAATATAATACGTTATGTTATTGTATGCTGTCTCAAGAAATGGCAATATATAAAATTCTTTTCCGACATACGTAAAGTTATTTTGTATTTTAGGAATCATATAATATTCAAAAATGTTATTATTCAAAAATATAGCAAGCCCATCCCATGTTTGATATAACAAAAGAGCATCTGATAATAAATCATATGCCGGTGCTAAATAATTATCAATATCTTTTTGTTGCATCCCTTTTTTCAGCAATTGTTTTTTTGCTTCTTTCAACTGATTACTTAATTTTTGAGCATTCGTTGCATCTTTAACCTCTTTAAATGAAGATATATATATTGATACTGAATACGGTTGTTTTTGTTGTACTAATTGTTTTAATGCTTCACTATTAATGTACTTCATAATTTTATCTATTTATAATTAAATTTTTCAATGTTTGTATTTGTTATATTATTTTTAATATTTCTTCTCTTATTTGTTTTAACCCCTCGTTTATGTCTTTATTGACAGTTTCTAAAGGCAATTTTTTAATTGTGGCAATCTCTTGCCTGCTCATTTGTTCAAGCAAAAACAAATCGACAATATTATGTTTGGAAGGTGGCATTTTGGACATTTCCCTTTTGATAACCTGATCAATTTCTTTCCTGTTAATTGATGCATAAATACTGTTGATCTGCTCATCATCTACCACCCCGGTTAACACTTCGTCTATACCGTACATTTCAATTGTTTTATCTGTTCTCATGCCTTCCAACTCTTCATATGGCATCATTTTCCCTTCTGTATTGACACCATAATTTTCCCGCATTGATTCATATTCTTTATCCACATATTCATCCAAATCAATGAATTCCTCATTTGCATTGATTTCTTCTTTCAATTTTTCTTTAAATACTTCATCTGCTTTTTGATAAATCCAGGAGATGACATCCATATCTTCAGGTTTTGTATCAAAATGGTTATAAAGATTTAAATATAACTCATCGATAATATCTTTTGCATTAAACTCCCCTTTATGGATATTCACTGTTTGTTCTGCAATAAATATCCGCCTTGATATATATGCCTCCAATCCCGGAAGCAGTGCTTCCAGTAATTTATTAAACGATAAAATATCTTTTTCTGTCCTGATTTCATCTATCTGAGCTGCATAATCAATAATGGCATCAGACACCTTTTTTTTTCGCTGCGAAATTGTTTCTTTGCGTATGTTCCGTTGTTGACTGATGATTTTATTTTTCAACTCCTCAAATCCCCTGTTGACTGTTTTAATAACATCACTCCCACTGTCTTTAACATAAATCAATTTATCAGGCATATTAATGGTCATAGAAACGGATATACGGTCATTTTTAACTTCTGAAAAATGAATTTTTACTATGGCAGATTGGGGATGTATCACAAAATATTGATCAAGCTGTTTCGACTTTTCGTCCATCAATTGTAGTACTTCATTTTTTTCTACCGGGCTTAATATTTCAATATTTGAATATTCAAAATTCATAGGCATCTGTATTTTTAAATATTTTCAATAAAAATTATTGCAATTAATATGCCATAAATACGATCCGGAAACAATAAATAAATTGATGGTTAATAAGGAATTCAGGGGGGCTGATGAGGAACTGCCCGATTTTAATTTACATCGTAAAAGCGACCATGTGTTTCTTAAAACACAATTCTTTAAATCTATCAACCATTTATTAGAATAGAGCCAAACATTTATATCATTCCTTTGGTAGAGGGAAGTCCTCCTTTAAATACATCTCTTCTGACAGCCATCTTAATGGCCCTGCCCAATCCTTTAAAAATAGCTTCTATCTTATGATGTTCGTTTTCTCCTTCTGCTTTAATATTTAAATTGCATTTAGCGCCATCAGCAAATGATTTAAAAAAATGGGAAACCATTTCTGTGGGCATCTCCCCAATCTTTTCCCGTTTAAATACTGCATCCCATTCCAACCAGCTTCTTCCTCCGAAATCAAGTACTACTTGAGCAAGGGCATCATCCATGGGCAATACATATCCATAACGTTCTATTCCACGTTTGTCTCCAAGGGCTTTATGGAATGCTTCTCCAAGGGTAATGGCTGTATCTTCAATGGTATGATGTTTATCTACATGCAAATCTCCTTTGACCTGAATGGATATATCTGCTCCCGAATGTCTTGCAATTTGTTCCAACATATGGTCAAAAAAACCGATCCCTGTTGATATATCAGCTTTGCCTGACCCATCCACCGTAACGTTTACGTTTATTTGGGTTTCTTTTGTTTTCCGGTTCACTTCAGCGCTACGCTCTGCATGAAATAAATAATCACTGATTTCTTTCCAATGTTCGGTGATTAATACACAATGTTCGAGCAGCCCCTTTTCTATGAGTTCTTCTTTTAAATGTGGTTTATTCAACAAGATGGCTTTGCTTCCCAAATTTTTAGCCAATTCCACATCGCTTATCCGGTCTCCTATTACAATGCTGTTGGCCAGGTCATAATCTCCCTCCATATACTTTTTAAGCAAGCCCGTACGGGGTTTGCGTGTAGGTGCATTATCTTTTTCCCATGAACTGTCAATCAATACATCATCAAATACAATGCCTTCATTGCCAAGCGCCTGTGTGATTTTGACCTGCACTTTATCAAACACATCTTTCGGATATTTTTCTGACCCCAGGCCATCCTGGTTGGAAACCATCACCAATTCATAATCCAATGCATTGCTTATCAACTGTAAATATTTAAAAACATAAGGATAAAATTCCAATTCGTCAAGCGAGTTTATCTGAAACGTAATGGGTGGTTCTATCACCAAAGTACCATCCCTGTCTAAAAACAATGCCTTTTTGCTCATTTGGTGTAATTTTTGTAACAAAGGTAGTAAAAAGGGATGAACTATTAAAAAATCAGCTAATGTGAAATCAGTTAAAAATTTATGATTTTATTACATCTAAATATATAGATATGTTTATATTTGTATTTTAAAATTAATCTTTATAAGCCATGAAGAAAAAAATATTGATAATAGGTGGTGTTGCCGGGGGAGCAACCACGGCAGCCCGGTTAAGAAGGCTTGACGAACAAGCGGAAATCATTTTATTAGAACGGGGAAAAGAAATCTCATATGCCAATTGTGGCCTCCCATATTATATTGGAGATATCATTAAAGACCGGAACAAACTCCTGGTACAGACTCCCGAATCGTTTGGCACCCGGTTTAATATAGATGTAAGAGTACAAAATGAAGTGGTATTTATTCATCCTAAAGAAAAAAAGGTTGCGATATCTGATCATACTTCAGGTAAACAATATGAAGAAACATATGATAAGCTGGTGCTTTCACCGGGAGCAGAACCGCTAAAACCCCCGATCCCGGGAATTAATCAGGAAGGGGTATTCACCCTGCGGAATGTCGCAGATACAGATAATATCAAATCATTTATTGATGACCGGGCACCGAAAAGAGCCATTGTAGTCGGCGCCGGTTTTATTGGCCTGGAAATGGCAGAAAACCTGTATCATAAAGGCATATTTGTGACCATTGTAGAAATGGCCGAACAAGTGATGACGCCACTGGATTATGAAATGGCAGCAGAAGTTCACCAACACCTGAAAACCAAACACGTGGAATTTTATCTTAAAGATGGTGTTTCATCATTTCAAAATGATGAACATAAGCTACAGGTAACACTAAACAGTGGCCGGAACCTGGAAGCAGATATGGTAATCTTATCCATCGGTGTAAGGCCGGAAACACAACTTGCAAAAGAAGCCGGGCTGGAAATCGGAAACGCCGGGGGAATAAAAGTCAACAGCTATTTGCAAACCTCAGACCCGGACATCTATGCCGTGGGAGATGCCATTGAATTTCCAAATCCGATTACAGGGAACAGTTACACTACATATTTAGCCGGGCCAGCCAACAAGCAGGGGCGCATTGTAGCCGGTAACATTGTACGGGGCAACCAAAAAGAATACACCGGAAGCATTGCCACCGCCATTGCCAAAGTATTTGACATTACCGTGGCTTCCTGCGGATTATCTGAAAAGACACTCAAAAAAGAGGGGATCCCCTATCATGCTTCCATTACTCATGGCTCTTCACATGCCGGTTATTACCCGGATGCATTTCCTCTTACCATAAAAATCCAATTCGACCCTGATAAAGGTACTCTATTTGGTGCTCAGATTGTGGGGTATGAAGGCGTTGATAAACGCATTGACATGATCTCTACAGTGATTAAAAAGAATGGGACCATTTATGATCTCCAGGAAATAGAGCATGCTTATGCACCTCCTTATTCATCAGCGAAAGACCCGGCCAATATTGCAGGGTTTGCTGCTGAAAATATTTTGAATAACGATGTGAAAATTGTTCACTGGTATGAATTACAATCTTTGCAGGAACGGGAAATTTTTTTGTTGGATGTGAGAACCCGTGAAGAATTTGATCTGGATACCATAGATGGGGCTGTAAATATTCCTGTTGATGAACTCCGGAAAAGAATTGATGAGGTACCTCAAAACAAAAAAGTTATTGTGTTCTGTAGTGTGGGATTACGTGGCTATGTTGCATGCAGGATACTCATGCAACATGACATTACTGAAGCATATAACCTGACCGGGGGGTATAAAACATACCAACATGCAACGCAAAAACAAAGCAATGAAGACATTTTTGAACGTGATACCATCGGCAAAGACGATCATATCTATCAATACGACCCTGAATCATCCACTCCTCCCATCGAAACAAAAACCATTGATGTGGATGCCTGTGGATTACAATGCCCCGGCCCCATCATGAAACTCAAACAGGAGATGGACAAAATCAGCTATGGTGAAAAAATCAAAGAAACGGCAACAGACCCGGGATTTTATAAAGACGTTCGATCATGGGCTGCCATGACAGGAAATAAAGTCATTTCAATCGATCAAACCCAGGGGAAAGTGACGGCCGTGATTGAAAAACAAAAACCCAAAGAAAAACCGGCAACTGGCATGCAAAGCAACAACCAAACTATGGTAGTGTTTAGTGATGACTTTGACAGGGCCCTGGCTTCATTCGTCATTGCAAACGGAGCTGCTTCAGCAGGCAAAAAAGTCACCATGTTTTTCACATTTTGGGGGCTCAGTGTCATCAAGAAAAAAGACAAACCACGGGTAAAAAAAGACTTCATGGGCAGGATGTTTGGCATGATGCTGCCCTCCGGGAGCCATAAACTCAAGCTTTCTTCGCTGAACATGTGGAACATGGGCCGGTGGATGATGAAAAAACGCATGAAGTCAAAACGCGTTGATTCATTGGAAACCATGATACAACAAGCACTCGACAATGGAGTAGAACTCATTGCCTGCCAAATGTCTATGGACATCATGGGCATTAAAAAAGAAGAATTGCTTGATAATGTTAACATAGGAGGTGTGGCCACATATTTGCAGGTAGCCGATACTGCGAATGTGAATTTGTTTATTTAGTAATTTTCCATTATGTCCACTGACTTCTTTACACTTTCCTCAAAAATGCACATTGACATCAGTAACCTGCACATTTTGAGGCTTAAATGCCTCGCTAAACGAACATAATGTTCCTAAAATCTTACATCCCTAAACAAATAAATACACTCATTAAATTCATTTTTTAACTGCACTTTTTAAAAAAATTCGTATTTTTGTTCTATAAATATTTATAATTCGTTAATTTTTTAAACATGAAAATCATGAAGAGAATAAAATGTGCATTCATTGTATTGTTATTATTTGCTATTTCTGCATTTTCCCAAACAGATAATAAATTTTGGTTTGTTGCCCCGGATATTACTTCCGGGCATGATGCAAATCCACCATATGTTGGTGGAGAACCGATTTATTTAGTATTGACATCTACGGGAACTCCTGTTGAAGTCCGGGTACACCAACCAGCCAATACCTCATTTGACACTATTTTTGTACCCATTGCAGCTGGAGAATCTAAAAAAATTGAATTAACATCTCAAATTGATTATATCGAGAATTTTCCTTCAAGCAATGTGAATAATAAAGGCTTATTAATCGAATCCAAAGGCGGGGACATTACTGCTTATTATGAAGTCGGGACAGTAAACAATCCCGACCTGTTTGCCCTGAAAGGAAAAAATGCACTGGGATATGAATTTGTAGTGCCATCCCAAAATATATGGGAAAACAATACCTGGTGGTATGATCCAGCCCCCCAGCATTCCATTCATATCGTGGCTACGGTAGACAATACAGTAATTCAAATTACCCCTACCCAGGATGCTGAAGGGCACACGGCAGACTCTACTTCTGAAATAACTTTAAACAAAGGACAAACGTATAATTTGAAAGGAACAGGCTCAACAGGCCCGGAACACCTGGCCGGCACTAAAATTGAAGTGGTCTCCGGGGGAAAGATAGCTATAACATTGTCTGATGACTCTATACCCAGGAAATCATGTGCCGACCTGAATGGTGATCAAATGATTCCCGTGGATTTGATTGGGAAAGAATACCTGGTGATAAAAGGAGAAGTCAACACCCCCGGTGACCTCCCTGAAATGGTATTCATCACTGCCGTGGAAGACAGCACAGACATTTACATCAATGGTGCATTGAAGGCAAACATCAATGCATTTGAAACCTTTGCTGATACATTAATCACCAACACAAGCTATATCGAAGCCTCAAAAGATATTTATGTATACCACCTGGCTGGTTTTAGTTGTGAAATGGGAGGAGCTGTATTGCCCACCATTGAAGGATGTATCGGTTCTCATAGTGTAAGTTTTACCCGCTCACTCCCCCGCCCGTTTTATCTAAACCTGATGGTCAGGGATGGCGGACAGGATGAGTTTACGCTCCATTATGAAGACGGAACCACCTGGCACCTGCCAGATACCCTGTTTGAAAAGGAACCCATTTCAAGGTGGTGGACAATAAAAAACACCCATGAATTATTTGTTGACGGGAAAGATGGAGGAATCCCAACCGGGGAGAACGTAACCATTACCAACGATACGCTTTTTCACCTGGGATTAGTAAACGGAGAACATAACAGGGGATGCAACTATGGCTATTTTTCAAATTTTGCTGTTGATATGGGATCTGTAGAAATCATTAGTAAAACATATGATCAAAACTCCAATCTACAAGTTCTATGCCCTGGAGAAACCTCTACATTTAAAGCTACAGGAGGCTACAAGTATGAATGGACTCCCCATGACCATCTAGATGACCCGTACAGTGCAACACCTACCGCTTCTCCTCCAGAAGGCACTCATGAATATACTGCTCACATTTACCGGGAATGTTTTTCTGATACATTTAGAAAGGTGACAGTTGTTGTATTTCCTGTGGCCAACCCTCATTTCACCGTTGACATAACCCGTGGATGTACCTCCCATGAAGCATTGTTCATGAATGATTCAAGCGGTGCAAATGACTACAAATGGGATTTTGATGGTGATGGAATATTTGATTTTACAGATACTGTATTTCATGATACGCTGCGTTATACCTATACCAATACCGGAACAGAAGACAGTATTTTTTATCCTCGCTTAATAAATTCTTACCATGGTTTTTGTGCACATGAACATGTTGATACCATTATCATCCCTCCCCGGCCCCGGGCTGGTTTTACCGTATCTGATTCTGTCATTGAATCAAGGCAAATGCTTACATTTGTCAATAATGCAACAGGATTTTACGAGGAATGCACTTTGTCATTTGGTGATAACATCATATCAACAACGTGTGATACAGTTAACCACACGTATTACAACCAAACTTATTCAGATACAACATATATGGCTCAATGGATTGTCCGTAATCAACATTGTGCAGATACAGCCACAAAAGAAATCCATGTAAAAGGTGAATTTTCTCATATCACACCTCCTGCTGTCAATCAATCAACACAACAATTCTGGTTTGTTGCCCCGGACATTACTTCCGGGCATGATCCTAATCCCCCGTACCTTGGCGGAGAGCCGATATTTTTGGTATTAACATCTACTGGAAACCCTGTTGAAGTGAGTATACATCAGCCTGCAAACCCCCTTTTTGACACCATTAATTTAGACATTCCTGCCGGTGAATCCAGAAAAATTGAGTTAACATCTCAAATTGATTATATCGAGAATTTTCCTTCAAATTCAATAAATAATAAGGGTATCCTGATCGAATCCAAAGGCGGGGACATTACTGCTTATTATGAAGTAGGAACAGTAAACAATGCCGACCTGTTTGCCCTGAAAGGAAAAAATGCACTGGGATATGAATTCATTGTGCCTTCCCAAAATATATGGGAAAATAACACGTGGTGGTATAGCCCAGACCCCTATCAATCCATTCATATCGTGGCTACGGTAGACAATACAGTAATTCAAATTACCCCTACCCAGGATGCTGAAGGGCACACGGCAGACTCTACTTCTGAAATAACTTTAAACAAAGGACAAACGTATAATTTGAAAGGAACAGGCTCAACAGGCCCGGAACACCTGGCCGGCACTAAAATTAAAGTGGTCTCCGGGGGAAAGATAGCTGTAACATTGGCTGATGACTCTATATACAGGGAGTCATGTGCCGACCTGAATGGTGATCAAATGATCCCTGTGGATTTGATCGGAAAAAAATACCTGGTGATAAAAGGAGAAGTCAACACCCCCAATGACCTTGTTGAAATGGTATTCATCACTGCCGTGGAAGACAGCACAGACATTTACATTAATGGTGCATTGAAGGCAAATATCAATGCATTTGAAACCTTTGCAGATACATTAATCACCAACACAAGCTATATTGAAGCCTCAAAAGACATTTATGTATACCACCTGGCTGGTTTTAACTGTAATATGGGAGGAGCTGTATTGCCCACCATTGAAGGTTGCACTGGCTCTCATAGTGTAAGTTTTACCCGCTCACTCCCCCGCCCGTTTTATCTAAACCTGATGGTCAGGGATGGCGGACAGGATGAGTTTACGCTCCATTATGAAGACGGAACCACCTGGCACCTGCCAGATACCCTGTTTGAACAGGAACCCATTTCAGGTTGGTGGACATTAAAAGATGACCATGAATTGTTTGCTGACGGGAAAGGTGGAGGAATCCCAACCGGGAAGAACGTAACCATTACCAACAATACACTTTTTCACATGGGATTTGTAAATGGTGAGCACAACCAAGGATGCAGCTATGGTTATTTTTCAAATTTTGCCGAAGATCCCGGCAGTGCAAAAGTTATTGCTACCGGCACAAATTTAATCTCCCGCTGTTATGGCAAAAAGGTTGCATTACAAGCCTCCGGAGGTTACGCGTATGAATGGACACCACAGGATTATTTTGATGATCCATATAGTGCTTTCCCCATTGCAACACCACCAAAAAGAGGTCAAATATATACAGTAAACATTTCCAATGAATGCAGCGGGGATACAGCTATACAGGTTACCATTCTGCCAATGCCACAAGCCCATGTATCCATACAAGATACTACAGGATGCAGCCCGGTCACTACTGCTTTATACAACCAGTCTGTCGGTGCAAACCTGTTTAAATGGGATTTTGATGGAGACGGACTTTTTGATTCGGTATATTATGACACGGCATATACAAACCACACAGATACTTTAGTATATTCGTACACGAATAATACAAACGATACAACCCGGATACACCCGGTATTGGTTGCCTCCTATAACGATAAGTGCCCCAGCCATGATTCTACCGAAATTTTGCTTTATCCTTATATAAAAGCAGATATTACCATTTCGGATACGCTCCTGGACTCAAGTGCCGTTGTTACAATAACAAATGAATCAATCGGAGCCAACTCATTCATGCATATTTTTGGCGATGGAGATACTTCTTATACCGCTACTTATCAATTTTTACATTCCTATGACAATCCAAGTACGTATGACACCATTTACACGTATCAATTGATTGCTTCTAATCGTCGTTGTTTTGATACTGCATCCCAGGATATTCTTGTAAAAGGAAAGCCTTTGCAAATCAAAGCAGTAAAACAAGAAACCCTTTCGGTTTATCCAACCCTCTTAGAGGATGAAGAAATGCTGCATGTAAACAATTCATCAGGCGAAAGATTGAAATATAATATTTACAACATGCAAGGGCTTAAAATGATTTCCGGGTCTGTTCAAGGAAAGCATGCGCAAATTTCAACAAAAACGCTTATCCCGGGGAGTTATTTAATCACGTTTACTGACCCGTCCGGGAATGTATGGATCACAACAAAACAAATTGTCGTACAATAAAAATAAATTGCATAAATTGTTCAACCATGAATACTTGATTTATTAGTTTTGCACATGTATCAATTAAAAAAATAGCATTATGGCATTCCTTGATTTGGCAAAACAACGGTATTCATCAAGAAAATACCAGGACAAACCTGTAGAAAAAGAAAAAATTAATTATGTGCTGGAAGCTGCACAAGCTGCCCCGTCAGCAAAGAATTTACAACCGATTCAATTGGTCGTGGCAACCGATAAAGAACAACTGGAAAAAGCACAAAGCTGTTATGGCCTGCCATGGATTAAAACAGCGCCTGTCATCATCATCGTTTGTGGTGACCATAGACAGGCTTGGCGGCGGGGCGACGGGAAAATCCACACAGACATTGATGCAGCCATTGCCATTGATCATATGACACTTGCAGCAACTGATGCAGGATTGGCTACCTGCTGGATTTGTAAATTTGATGCCCTGAAATGCAGCGAGCTGTTTGTTTTGCCTGAAGGCCTGGAACCCATTGCAATGCTTCCCCTGGGATACCCTGATGACCAACCAAACACTGAACGGCATAACAAACGAAAGCCTCTCGATGAATTGGTTCATTGGAACACATTGAAAAAATAAACCCCTTCTTCCCCAATGCAATATAATTTTGATGAATTCATTGACCGGAATCATACTTCTTGCATGAAATACGATATGCGGGAAAGATTATTTGGAACCTCCGGTGTCATCCCACTGTGGGTAGCAGACATGGATTTTAAAACACCTGATTTTATCACCAATGCCCTGCAAAAACGGCTTGACCATCCAATTTACGGGTATTCATTTCGTCCTTCTGGTTTTTATGATTCTGCTGTTTCATGGATGCAGGAAAGGCATCAATGGAAAATAACACGTGAAGACATGGTGTTCAGTCCTGGTGTAGTGCCAGCACTCAACTTTGCAGTGGAACTATATACTTCGCCCGGGGACAGTGTTATCGTTCAGCCTCCCGTGTATTTCCCATTTTTTTCTGCCATTAAAAACCAGGGCCGGAATATCATTTACAACGAGTTGCAGTTAAAAGACGGTAGGTATTTTATGGATCTTGATGATCTGAAAAAACAAATTGGCCACAGAACCAAAATGATTTTTTTGTGCAATCCTCATAACCCGGGTGGAATGGTGTGGACGAAAGAAGAACTTACAGAACTGGCCACGATTTGCCTGCAACACAACATCCTGATCATATCAGATGAAATCCATTCCGATCTTATATTTCCGGGGCACAAGCACATCCCGATGGCCTCATTATCAGAGGAGGTTACCAATCATACCATCACCTTCATGGCTCCCAGCAAGACATTTAACCTGGCAGGCCTCTCTACATCCATTGCCATAATCCAAAACAAAGCATTAAGAGAACAGTTTAACAATGCTATACACCAAATGCATTTACATAATGGCAATATCTTTGGCAATGTAGCGCTTGAAGCAGCTTATTCGCATGGCAGCGACTGGGTTGACCAACTCATGCAATACCTGGACAACAACCTGAATTTCATGAAAGACTTCATTCAATCCCGGATTCCTGCCATTGAATTGATCAGGCCCGAAGCAACATATCTTGTTTGGTTAAATTGCAAAGGCCTGCAAATGAACAATAAAACATTAAAAGACTTCATGATCCACCAGGCTGGCTTAGGACTCAGCGATGGTGTTTTATTTGGCCCCGGCGGCAGTGGTTTTCAACGAATAAATATCGGGTGCCCTGCTAAACAACTGAAAAAAGCATTGGAACAATTGGAACAGGCAGTGAATAATCTTCAATTACAACAAAGATAATGTTGTTAATAAATATTATGACTATAGAAAAAAATGATGCTTTGGTAACGTAGTGCTTGAAGCAGCTTATTTGCATGGCGGCGACCGGGTTAACCAACTCATGCAGTCTCTGAACAACAACCTGAATTAAATGAGAAAAATTTTTCAAATACATGTTATACCACAAAGCGGTTAACTTTTATTATTAAAATATACTCCTGATCCATTTTTATTACTATATTTGCTCACGTATACCGGATGATTGGAACCGGATCAACCTGAAAATAATATTTTTTAAAAATGAATTCCCGATTCATTTTTTGAACCCGGGTTTTATTGTTTTTGTCTTGTATAAAAGCTTAGCAGAGTATTCTTTTTTTACTTCTGATCTCAAATCATAAACTTACTTTTTAAATTTTTAAACTGTACATTAAGTATGTGTAAAAAAATCTTAACAGGATTCTTTTTTTCTGTTGTATTTATGAATCTGTATTCCCAGGATACAGCAAGAACAAGGTGTATTAACTATAAATCTATGATGGGCTGCCCGTTTGGTACCAGTTGTTATTACAATAAGGACAAAAATGTGTGTATTAAACCTGATAATGATACCGGTAAAGGGTTGGTTGAATGGATCAATGCATTAAAAATAGACGGTAAATTAGAATATAATGAAGACGTTGAAACCATTTCACGAAGAAATTTCTTATTGTATATTTATGAAGACACTGAAGCACCCCTTCCACAGACAGAAGAAATTTACCTGGATTGTCCCGGTTGCAAAAGATTTTATGATTTATGTCTTGATTCCGTTTTGATTGAGTAATCAATAAAATCCTGTTGTACCTGCTTCTTTCTTATCTGGCACATTACCAGTCCGGGATTAAATGTATTGCCGTCATCGGGCTTGTATGTTCGTTTTCTGAATTCCATTATAAAACGAAGGGTAAAAAAATTTTCTATTTCTCATGTTGAAGCATTCAGTTTTAAAAATCTTGCCGAAAATAAAATTTACACCCAAAACAAAAATAATGCGGTTTAAATAAACTTATCTATGTACTCAATATAGAAGGCATTTTAAAAGATATATTAATAAGTAGTTGTAGTATCATTTTTTTTATTATATTTATATGTAATAAAAATTTCTTTGCTAAAATGGATGTTATTATATTTGACAGTCCAATACAGAATTAAAATTAATGAATAAACTTAAATATTATATTATTTTATTAGTTGCTTTGTTATCAAACCTACAAAGCCGTTGCGATGTGTTTTTTGTAAGTGATTCGATACCAAATTTTTACACAAAAGTTACAAGCATAAACCAGTCTGACTCTGCAACGATTGATAGTGTGAAAGTAAGTAATACGGGTTTATTCTCTGAAAATGATTTAGCGCTGTTAATACAAATGAAAGGAGCAGAAATTGATTTGTCCACACAAATTGTTACAAACATTCATAATAGCGGGAAATATGAAATATTGAAAATTAATGATGTAGATGATGTTAATGGGTATATAGTTTTTTCATCAAATTTGATTAATAAATATGATCCTCAGCAAGCAGTTCAATTGATTCATATTCCCACGCATTATAATGCAACCCTTGAAAAAGATATTACGTGTAAAAAATGGGACGGGCAAACAGGTGGAGTACTTGCTTTATTTGCTGAAAATAAACTGGTACTTGATGCTGATATTGATGTAAGTGGAAAAGGGTTCAGGGGTGCTGATCCGGCAGGGGATGTGTATAATGGTGATTGTTCTTCTGTAGATTCTGCCGGATATAGCCGGTTGTATTATACTTCTTCAGCCGTAGACAGTGCAGGGAAAAAAGGAGAGGGAATTATTAATACCGGATTTCAGTATACAAAAGGAATGGGAAGTGCAATTAATGGAGGAGGTGGTGGCAATGGAATGCTTGCTGGCGGGTACGGAGGTGGCAATTATAATTATGGAGGCTCAGGAGGAGACGAATATATAATGTGTAATACAATTTATAATAAACCTCAAAGCGCTAAAATACCCAGCGGATATTATACAAATAATGCACCCCATAAAAACAGGGTGTTTTTAGGCGGCGGTGGTGGATGCGGAACACAAACAGTTGCAGGAAGTGCCACCAAAGGAGGAGATGGCGGTGGAATTGTAATTATAATTACAGACTCTTTGGTAACCAATAATCATAATATTATATCGAATGGACAAAATGTAACAGATACAGCCAATGATTTTGGTGGAGCAGGTGGAGGTGGAGCAGGTGGCACCATTGTTTTAGATGCAAAATCAATTACAGGTAAATTAAATATTCAAGCAAAAGGCGGTAATGGAGGTTACACAAAAGGAAGTAATTGTACAGGCCCTGGCAGTGGAGGAGGAGGTGGTTTGTTTTGGCATAGTGGTTCTTTACCTTCTGAAGATTCATTAAATATACTGTTGGATGGAGGCCGGCAGGGCCGGACGAGTGATTGCGGGTCTCATGGAACAACTACAGGCTCTAAAGGTGATACAATGAATCAATTGATTCCTCCATTAAATGGATTTTTATATAATTATATCAAAGAAAAAGCCAAAGAAATATGCCAGGGAGACATTCCCACATCGTTTACAGGAACCACACCTAAAGGCGGAGAAGGCACATATTCTTTTATCTGGCAGCATAAAAGCACCAGTGGTGATTGGGAACCGGCTACTGAAGGTACTTATTTACAGAAAGACCTTGTATTTAACGACCCGTTAAGTGATACTTTGCAATACAGAAGGATCGTTACCTCGGGAGGATATAATGATACAAGTGAAATTGTTCAAATAAATGTGATTCCTTCCATACAACATAACAATATTATTAACAATCAGACCATTTGTCTTGGTAATAAAGCCGATACACTAAAGCAGGGAATAATACCTCTTGATGGCGGAACCGGAACATACCGGTTTCAATGGGAATATTCTGAGAATGGAAGCCTTTGGGACACGGTAAATGAGGCAGGAGATCAATCTTTTTATTTACCAGGTGCATCAATGGATACCATACTCTATAGGAGAAAAGTAATATCAGGAGTTTGTAACGATATCAGCGATACAATAACCATCACTGTATTGCCTGTCATATCAAATAACACGATATCAGATGAACAGTATGTTTGTGGCCCCGGCCAACCCGATACAATTACAGGCAGTAACCCTGCCGGAGGAGATGGGGGAACATATTCATATATGTGGATGAAAACAACGGATACATCTATGAATTGGGACACAGTGCACGGACAAAACAAAAAATCATTATACCTTCCGGGAATCATATCTGATACCATTTATTACAAAAGAATTGTATATTCAGGGACAAACAATGCCTGTATAGATACAACAAATATTCATGCAGCAAACGTCATCCCGCCATTAGAAGATAATGTGCTGGCTGTTCATGCTGATACTGTGTGTAAACATGCTATATGTGATACGATAAAGGCATCAGTCCCTCAAAAAGGAGGAGGCATGTCAACATATCAATACGAATGGATAAAAAGTTATAATGGAATGGATTGGGAAATAACAGCGTGTACAACACGACATTACCCTCCGGAAATGATATCGGAACCCATACTTTTCAAACGCATTGTCCATTCCTATACATGCCACGATACAAGTAATAATATGAATTTTTCTTTATATCCATCACCCAATGCTGTACTTGTTTCAATGGATACGAATATTTGCAGCGGAGACAGCGTTGAACTATCTGTTAGTGTATCAGGACAATACAGCCCATGGAGTATTGTATATTCAGGCGGTTACGGGACATTTGATTCAGTGAAAAATATTTATAATGATACATCGGCCTTTATTACTCCTGAAACAACAGATAGTAATACACAATTCAGATATAAAATAACAACAATAACCAACAGGTTAGGTTGTTCAACATCCGATACAAATAATATTGAAGGAACTGCTGTTGTTAATACATTTGGTTGGCCAACACCAAATGCCGGGCCCGACATGGAATTTTGTGATACAACCGGGGTGATGAATGCGATACGAAGTTTTGGAAACACCCACTGGCAAAATTTAAACGGAAACGATTCTGTTGTGATTGAACAACCGGATAAACCAGACACCAGGGTAAATGTTAATATTACAAATGAAGAGACATTCAGGTTTCTTTGGCAAGAAACCAACTGGCAATGCCAACGTCAGGATACCGTTAATGTAAGCTTTTATCTCCCTCCCCAACCCGATGCAGGAGAAGATATCGTATTAATGTTTAAACGGGATACTGTGTTAAATGCAGATTCACCCGGTCATAATGAAACAGCTTTTTGGGATATTATTAAAGGATCGGGGTTTATTGAAAATGATTCGTCATCGTCTGCTGAAATCCATGATCTATCATATGATGAAACGAATTACATTACCTGGAATGTAAAAAAAGGAGTTTGTGATTTGGCCTCCGATACAATAAAAATTACCATATTAGACATGGAAATACCTACCGGATTTTCTCCAAATAACGATGGAGTAAATGATCAATTTTTTATTAGAGGGCTTAATGAATCATATAAAAATGAATTAATCGTATTCAATAAATGGGGAAATATTGTATATTCTTCAAAAAATTATCAAAATGATTGGGGAGGATATAATAAACATAATAAACAATTGATGGAAGGTACTTACTTTTATTTTTTAAAAGTAAAAGGAGAAATATCATCAGAGAAAAGTGGATTTATTGTAATAAAAAGATAAAAGTAGAGAATGAAATTCATTGGGTTTAAAATTATAATTTTTACTTTATATATTCAGCTAAATGCTCAAACGAGTTCTTTGGTCAGCCAGCATATGTTTTCCGGGTCTATATACAATCCGGCATATACAGGAAGCAATGAAGCCCTTTCAGCATCTGTGATTCATAAAAACCAATGGGTCGGGATTGAAGGAGCACCTGTTACAGAGCTTTTTACACTACATACGCCTTTAAAGAAGTACCGTTTTGCATTAGGCCTTGCTTTTACACACGAAAGCATCGGGATATTCAACAAAAGCAGATTATTACTTAATTATGCATACCGCATACCTGCAGGCAATGGGAAGTTTGCAATGGGGATGTCAGCCGGATTCATCAACACCAGTGCACATTATCATAAAATTCACCTGATTGAAGATAATGACAGGGCATATACCGGGCAAGCAACGTCATATTTATATCCGAATGTTGGACTTGGTTGTTATTATTATTCCGGCCTTTTTTATTGGGGATTCTCAATACCTTCAATAGGGAATGTACAAAGTGCAAAAAATGGGTATAATATGTCACTGAACTTTTCTCCGGTAAACTATACATATATGTTTGCTACAGGATGGAAAATGTTTAATAAAAACGATAATTTTACATTAAACCCTTCAGTTTTATTAAAATACAATAATAATTTTAGTTTTCAATACGATTTAACATTATTTGGGATTTTTCATAATAAAGTTTGGTTGGGAACGACTTACCGGATAAAAAATAATTTTGTAGTACTCGCAAAATATCATATTAATAATCAATTAAGTATTGGATATGCATATGACATGGGAATCGGAGAACTAAGCAACGCAAATAGCGGGTCTCATGAGATTATGTTACAATATGTGTTTAATTATTTGGTAAAAGCTGTAAGCCCCAGATTATGAATTTACAAATAACTATTTGTATTAATAAAAAATAAACATATGAACCGAGCATATAAAAAATAATCATTTTTTGCACACACGAGAATGATTGTTTTTTACATGCGAGCTCCATATGGCCATTGAACTAAGCATAGCAATCTCATAAACGAAGTGAGTAAAATTTAAAAATAAACAGATGAAAGTGATCCTTAGAATTTTTTTTCTTATCCTTTTTGAATCCATTCTTTATCATTCTTATTCACAATTCAGAACAAACAATTATAGTTTGGAAAGACTCCCTTTTAATACAGATCAATTCAATGAATTTTCCCCTGCCATGTATAATAATGGGTTGGTATTTTGTTCTGATCGCGAAAAAGGTGAATTTATAAGATATTCTACACCTGATAATAAATCTGTATTTGATTTATTTTATATAAAAAAGACACTGGAAGGTTGGGGAGACGTAGAAATTTTTTCTAAAAACCTTGATTTTCCTGCACATAAAGGGCCATTAACATTTTCAAAAGATAAAAAAACCATATATTATACCCGGAATATTTATAAAAATAAAAAAGGCAGTGATAATAAGCTGGGAATTTTTATTGCACAATTTATAGACGGACAATGGATAGAAAAATATCCGTTTAAATACAATCAGGATACATTTAATGTACAACATCCTGCATTGAATTTTGATGGAGATGAACTTTTTTTTGTTTCCGATATGCCCGGCGGAGTTGGTGGGAAAGATATATATGTGTGTAAAAAACAAGCGAATGAATGGCTGCCGCCCAAAAATCTTGGAGACGTAATTAATACGGAAGGGAATGAATTGTACCCGTTTGTAACTGAAAATGGCAGAATATTTTTTACTTCGGATAAACATGATAAAATAGGAAGACTTGATATATTTTTTTCAGACAGAAGTAAAGAAAAATGGAGTAACCCCACTAAACTCCCCGCTCCATTCAATTCTTTTGCAGACGATTTTGGATATGTATCTAACAGCAATAATGAAATAGGGTACTTTTCTTCTAATCGTGAGGGCAGTGATGACATTTACTCATTTACGGTTCCTTTCCCCGAATTTGAAAATTGTGATTCAGTAAAAGAAGAAGATTACTGCATTGAAGTATTTGAAAAAGGTGCAATGGAACTGGGAACCACATCATTTAAATATGAATGGGATTTTGGTGACGGAACAACAAAACGCGGCTTAAAGACTGAACATTGTTATAGCGGCCCCGGAAAATATATCATTGAACTAAATGTTATTGATACAATAACAAACCAGGTGTTTATGAATGAGGCAACGTATACTTTAGAACTGGAGCAAATAAAACAGGTTTATATCAATGCGCCGGATACATTTTATGTGAATAAAAAAATTGAGTTGACAGGGCAACCCATGAACCTGGACTTTGAAATTAGCGATTATTATTGGTTTTTAGGAGATGAAACGCAAAGAAGAGGGAAAAAAATTTATCATAAATACAAAAAAAAGGGAGATTATAAAATTATTTTAGGCGTAAAATCCAAAGAAGATGATGAATACTCAAAAAGATGCAATTATAAAATGATAAAAATATTACCTAAATAGTGTCCGTCTATAAAGTCAAGTGTTTGGATCATAATGTTCGATAACGAGGCTTGCGAAGCCCCAAAATGCGCAGTTTACTGGCGTAAATGAGCAATTTTGGGGCAAGCGTAACGAAGTTAGCGGACATTATGGACAAACACTAAATAGTGTTTTTTATATACACTATTTTTTTTAATTTATTCGTATAATAAATAAAAAAAAAGTGTATATTACAAACAGAATTGTGAAAGTAAATTGTATAGCGATGATTAGATGTGTATTGATTGTTTTTCTTTTTAATATATTGCTGAATACATCAGGGCAGCCTGTTCCTGCAGAAGAAGAAAACATACCCTATTTGATGACATTTGGCCCGGAAGCTTCGACAAAATGGGGAGATGATGATTATGCACAAATATTTTTCTTTCTTGTGCCTAAACATTTTTCAATGCCCCTTTTTATCAGGATTTATGACCCGGATGTTGGAGGACAAATAGATGAAGCCAATGGGGATTTCAATACAACAATGAGTTATTCAATATATGGAGGCCAGGGAGCTTATTCAAACAAAGATGCACAAAGCCCGGAACCAACCGGCAATTATAATAGCGGGAATTTATTGGATGCCAGGACATTCAGAAATGACGGGCAGTTTGATGAAAAATGGTTTACATTTGGCCCGTTCAATCCAACTGAAGGAGAATTTATAAAAAAATTTGACGGATATATATTCAAAATTATTGTCCAGGGAGAAAGTGGAGATGATGGAAATTTATACCGGTTTTTCCTTAGTACTCAAATGAATGAAAACAAACGAATTGAAGGAGCCAATGCATTTGCTTATGAATATTCTTTTAGAATGCACAACGATCCTAATGAAGTTTCTCATATTTATCCTTATATAGATGATAAAACCATTTCTGTTAAACAATCTAATTTTGACTGGGATAACGATGGGCATATCAGAATTGTTTCTGTTGCCCGAAGAGGAACATTCGTTAAAGCATCAGGGGATAATGAGTGGGTAACAACAGAATTTAAAATTAAAGAAGAGGAAAAAGGAACATCTTTAGATTTCCAGTTTATTAAAAACAAGACAACACCTATTAAAAATAATAATGTTGTAATATATGTAACAAATCAATATGGTGAGCTTTTACCCTTTTATACTATTCCCATTGGTGGTGTACCTAAATATAAATATCAAATTGGGGTGAAAAGAAAGTAAAAAGAAACCTGTTTTTTTACAAAAAATGTATCCATAATTGAAATTTTGCGTAAAATAAATTATCTAAATTTGTTCAATACATATTTTATAAAATAATGAGATACAGAATTGTTCATGCTCTTATAGTTTTTTTTGTAAGTGTACTTATTGTCTTTTCACAAAATTACAATTTCACACATTATAATATTGAAGACGGCCTTTGTCATAGATTCATATATACCATACATCAGGATAACGACGGGTATATGTGGCTGGGTACAGGGGAAGGCCTCTGTAAGTTTGACGGGATTAAATTTTCAAGTGAAATAAAAGGTGATTCTATTTCTTCTGATTACATCACTTATAGTTATAAAGACAAGCAGGAGGGGATTTGGTTTGGACATAATGACGGAAGCATTTCTTTTTTTAAAAATGGTATCTTTCACAGGATCAATACAACCCCTTACTTTAAAAGCAAAGTAAATGCTATTACAGAAGATAATCAAAATAATATTTATGCATTGTCTCAAAATGAGGGAATCGTTAAAATAAACAAACATCACGAAATACAAGTTATATCAACCGGGCTCAATAATATATTATTTTATTCTTTTGTATTATATAATAAAAATCAATTGTTATTAGGAACCAATGAGGGGTTATTCTTTGGAAATATCAATAATACCAACTTATTGGCACATAAAATAGATGAGTTTCCTTCAACAAAAATTACAAGTATAATCCCCTCCAAAACAATGGATGGTTTCTGGGTTGCAACCAGTACGGATGGATTGTATTTTGTTCGTAATATCAATACAAAGCAAATTGAAGTAAACAATGTTGGAAATACATTAAATCTTGAAAATGTAAATATACAATACTTAACCCATGACAGGCATCATAATTTATGGATAGCAACATTTGGCAATGGGGCATATAAAATGAGTTATTCAGAAAACGAAAAAAAATATGATCAAATAGTTCACTATAATCAGAGTAATGGATTGGGAAGTCAATATGTAAAACATATTTTTGAAGACAAGGAAGGCAATATATGGTTTGCAACATATGGATCGGGATTGGCAGGGTTGGTTATGAATGCCTATAAATTTTTTAATTATGAAGATCACCCCTTAAATAATAATGCTTTATCCATTGAAAAAAATGATAGCATTTATTGGATTGGAGGAGAAAAAGGGCTTTTAAAGGTTGTATCACAGTCCGGTGGCGGATTTAAATATCTTTCTTTTGATAAAAAAAACGGACTGCCTGAAGACAGGATAATATCTTTGTATATTGATAAAGAAAATACTCTTTGGGTGGGAACCTCACAATATGGGCTATACAAAAAAGAACAAAACCAAAATTATTTTACACAATATTTTATTTCAAATAATTCATTAGCAAATAAAGTCACGGATATTACCGGAGATGATTCAACATTATATTGTGCAACACATAATGGAGTGTATGTTTTTAATACAAGAAATAATGAAAAAAAGCATTATAATACTTTGAATGGCCTTCCTCACAATAAAATAAATGATATATGTAAAAAGGGAAATAATACTATTTATATTGCAACAAAAAGCAATGGCATTTATACTTTAAACGGAGATGAAGCTTTCGCCCTTAAATCTAATGTTCAACTCGAATTTACATGCCTCACAATTGATCAAAATGGAGTATTATGGGCAGGAACATATGGCGACGGAGTGTTTAAATTTACCAGCGACTCATTGATCAATTATTCAACAAACAAAGGATTGAAATCAAATTATTGTTATAGTATTGGCCAGGATGCCAAAGAAACTATTTGGGTTGGACATCGGTTGGGGTTGAGCAGAATCTATTCAAATCAGAAAATTGAACAATATGGGCCAAAAAAAGGGTTTAAAGGAGATTGCAATCCTAATGCCATCATTAAAGAAAATCCTCTTTTTTTTATTGGTACCAACCAGGGAATGATATGCATTAACAGTGATAAAGAACAGCCCAATAAAACCCCGCCCAATACAAATATTATATCAGTTATTATAAATGATAAACCCTATGACCCGGCAGAATCCATTAAACTTCCTTATGGGTCGTATAAAGTTGATTTTAAATATATTGGTGTCAATCTTACAGCCCCTGAAGATGTAACATATTCCTATAAATTAGATGGATTTGACCTTGGATGGAATCAGGCAGGCAATAATCGTATTGCTAAATACAGCAGACTGGATGATGGGAATTATACGTTTTTGGTGAAATCATGTAATGAAAATGGAATCTGCAATACAGAACCAACAACCTTTAATTTAAAAATTAGTATACCATTTTGGAAAACATGGTGGTTTATATTGGGGGTAATCATCCTTTTAATTTTACTGGTCATACTTATCATTGCCATTCGAGAACGAAATCACCGGAAATTACAGGAATACCTCGAAACGCAATTGGACTTAAGGACTAAAGAAGTGCAGATGCAAAAAAAAGAACTTGAAATTAAAAACAAAAACATCACTGACAGTATTAACTATGCCAGGAGAATACAATCGGGTATGCTTCCTTCGTTATCAAGGATTCATCAAACAGTAAAAGACGCTTTTGTATTTTACCTGCCACGTGATATTGTAAGCGGTGATTTTTTCTGGTTTAATCAGAATAAAAACGGTGACTATATTATTGTATGTGCTGATTGTACCGGACATGGGGTGCCAGGGTCAATGCTGTCAATGATAGGAATGACCCTGTTAAAAGATATTTGCAATCGAACCGATGTCAAAACCCCTTCTGATATTCTGTCTCACCTCGAAAAAGAGATACAAAATATTTTGAATCAAAACGAGGATACTCAATCCAATGATGGTATGGATATGACCATTGTCCAACTCAACCCGAAAACAAATAAAGCACTTATTTCTTCTGCAATGCAGACCTTTATCATTGTAAAAAACAATGAATTATTGAAATTAAAAGGTGAAAGCGTACCCATTGGTGGAGATCCTTTGATAAGAAAAAAAATGAAAAAAGATTTTAAAACAATGGAAATACAATTAAATGAACAAGATATTATTTATATGTTTTCCGATGGATTTGTTGACCAGTTTGGAGGGGAAAAAGAAGATAAATTCAAAATAAGGCGAATGATGAGCCTTATAAGTGAAATACATCAAAAACCAATGAACGAACAAAAAATATTGATTGAGAAAAAATTTTATGCGTGGAAAGGAGATAACAGCCAGGTAGACGATATTTTATTTATGGGAATCAGGCTATAACATTTCTAATATTCCAATCCAAGATTTTCTCTTAATTTCCTGTCAGACTTTTTGTTTTTATTCCAATAATCAATCATCACTGTTTCCTTTAATGTTGCCTTTGTCGTCATTCCATCATATTTATCCTCCCATGATAAAATATGATATGGGAATGTATTTTTAAAACGAATGGATAATGTCCTCTCCAAAGTTTTGTATGTAATTGAATAAATTGAAATAGATTGATCTGCTTTCAATACATTTAATTCTCCGGTTGCTTCGTAAACATTATATTCACAATGTGATAAACGTTGAAAAAGGGTGCCGGGGATAACCTTGAATTGTCCTTTAGGAAGTTTTTCCGGTGCAAGCCTTATCATTGTCCATATCTCGTCTTCCGGCATAGCATTTTTTAATATAAACTCCTGATCGCCTTCTTTTTCAAAATAAGAAAACAAATGCCCTTTGTACCCATCCTCAATCCTGTTCATTTGAGTAAATGTGTGTCCGCACCACTCCTGAGAAGCAGCAGTGATTTTCATGGTTGGATTGTTTTGTTTCTGGTGGACAGGCGTAAAAACAGAAGCCATCACAGAATAGGGATACATTCCGGTAATGAATTTTTTGGTTAGATTTAATTTTAAAACCTTTTCAGCATCATTTCCTGCTTGTCTGGGATTATCCAACTTTACTTGCTTTTTCTTTGACAAATCTTCTGTCACAAAAATTAATATGGCATGGCCATCTCTTAGTTCTCCATATCTTGCTTGTTTGAGGTTATAGCTCGTTATTTCTGCTTCTCCACGATACCAATAAGCGCTGAACTCTGCATTTGTGTAACCAAAAAACTCTTCTCTATTTGCAGTTAATGAGCAGCCGATATGCTGGATGCTTAAAAAAAACAATGAGGCAATTAAAAAGATACGTATCATAATTTATATAGTTATGTTATTTTTTATAAATCAAATATAAGGGGGCTTCTATTAATTATTTTCTTTCAAAAAAACAAATATAATGAATAAGATACAAGGAAAAAATAATTATAATCGTGTGTACAAAAAATGTTTATTTTTTATATACCCGTTTCATTGATTTGTTTTGATTTGTATGTATATATCTTTATATTTACATTCATATTTTAATAATCTTAATATGCAACACATTGCAATCATTGGCAACGGCATAGCCGGTACCACCATTGCCAGGTATATCCGCAAGAAAGAGAAAACAAAATACAACATCACGCTCATTTCCGATGAGACAGCCCATTTTTATTCACGGCCTGCCTTAATGTATTTATATATGGGGCATATGAAATTTAAGAACATAAAACCATATGAAGACTGGTTTTGGGGTAAAAATGATATAAGGTTAATAAAGGCAAGAGTTAATGAGATCAACACCAATACGAAAAAGCTGATACTTGATAACGGAGCTGATATTGAATATGATAAGTTGGTGATAGCCAGTGGGTCAAAGCCAAGAAAAGCAGGATGGCCGGGACAGGATTTGAATGGAGTAGGGGGAATGTATTTTTTACAAGACGTAGACTACATGGAACAACTAACCCCGAATATTAAACGTGCCGTAATTGTGGGCGGCGGGTTGATCGGAATTGAAATGACTGAAATGTTTCGCACCCGTCAAATTCCCGTTTCCCTTATGGTTCGTGAAAAAGGATACTGGGGAAAAGTGCTTCCATATGAAGAGTCAATGCTCATCAACAAACATATTCGGGAACATCATGTTGACCTACACCTGGAAACAGAATTAGAAGAGATTCTTGGAGATGGCAATGGTAACGTAAAAGGAGTGAGAACAAAAGAAGGAAAGGAAATCGCGTGCGAATTTGTAGGTTTGGCTATTGGAGTTGTTCCAAATATAGATTTTGTGAAATCATCAGGGATCAAAACAGATAAAGGCATCCTTGTCAATGAATATCTTGAAACCAATATTCCCGATGTATATGCTGCAGGAGATTGTGCTCAACACCAAAACCCCTTATCATATCGAAAACCAGTTGAACAAGTATGGTATACAGCCAGGATGATGGGAGAAGTGCTTGCCGAAACCTTATGTGGAAACAAAACAGCCTACTGTCCCGGAATTTGGTTTAATTCTGCTAAATTTTTTGATATAGAATATCAAAATTATGGATGGGTATTTCCAGATATAGAAGAACACCATACTACATTCTATTGGGAACATAAACATGGGAAAAAAGCGTTGAGGTTTGTTTATGATAAAAATAACGGGGCTGTGTTTGGTATAAACGCATTTGGAATGCGCCTCCGACATGAGGTTTGCGAACAATGGATTAAAGAAAGGGTGCCTGTTAACGTGGCCATTGAAAATTTGAACGAAGCAAGATTTGACCCGGAATATTATCAGCATCATGAACAGGAAATACAACATGCATTTAATGATTTTAAACATAAATAAAGAATAAACTGTATAAATACAAATTATATAAACCATTGCTACTCGTCAGACATACTGACTTTCTTTTGCACCCTTGAAACCCGGGTGAAATTATAATAAAATGTCACATTAATTTAACAGATTTAAAATTTTCGAATGAAACAGACTAAAACAACAGGAATCATTTTATTTTTAGTGGGAATGGCTGTGCTCATTGCAACTCTGGGAATAAATAATTATAAACTAACAGGAGATTCTTTGGATAAAGCAGTTTCACAAAAACAACATATCAAGTTACTATCTCCTGTTTTGGATGATATAAAGGATAAAGAATTTACATCTAAAATAAAATTTATTCATGCATTCAATAAGCGATTCAAACAATTAAATGAACAATTTAAAAAAAATCAGGAATGGGATAAAGTAATATGGAAAGATTATACATTCCCTGTTGTTAAACATTCAAGTACAGGGCTACTTTTAAATAACAATTGGTGGTTTTTTATTTTTAGTTTTGGCTTGGTAATTCTCGGGGCATTCATGTATATCCTGCCCAAACGATGGGAGTCACCCGCTGGCATTAAAAATGACCATATCTTTTTTAATCCCCTTTTATCAAGAGGTTTTATTGGAATTGTACTCGGATTCGTGCTCATCGGGTTTTACATTTTTCTTTATTGGTACCCCGAATACATTGTGAACTGGACGATTATGCTCGACCCGTTAAGCAAAATGATTAGCGGGAATCCCGCCAGCCAATGGTTTTTTTATGGATTCATTTATACACTTGCCATTTTGATCATGGGCATCAGGATGCTGATCAACTACAGGCATAACCGTTATCAAATGCTCAGAACCGGTTCCGTTATGTTTTTTCAGTTGTCTTTTGCATTCCTCATTCCCAATATTTTGGTTGCCTTGAATCAACCTTATCAAGACCTGAAAAACGCCTGGCCATTGGATTACGATTTCTTTTTCGGGTGGCATTTAGATCAACTTGTTGCCAGTGGAACATTCGGGATTTTTATCTTAGTCTGGGGTATTGTCCTGGCTATCGTTGCTGTACCCGTATTAGCTTTCTTTTTAGGAAAACGCTGGTACTGCTCATGGGTTTGCGGTTGCGGAGGGCTGGCAGAAACCCTGGGCGACCCGTTCAGGCATTTGTCAGACAAATCTTTGCGCGCTTGGCAGGTAGAACGGTGGATGGTGCATTCTGTACTGGTTATTATTGTCATAGTTACCGGTGTAACGTTGGTTAATTTTTTTACAGAAGGAAATATGTTTGGGAAATTAACCAACAACCTTCAAAAATGGTATGGATTCTTTATCGGTGCAATATTTTCAGGAGTCATTGGTGTTGGGTTCTATCCTTGGATGGGAAACAGGGTGTGGTGCCGATTTGCGTGCCCCCTTGCTGCACACCTGGGGCTTGTTCAGCGCTTTAAATCAAAATTCCGAATCACAACCAATGGAGGACAATGCATGAGTTGTGGAAATTGTTCAACCTATTGTGAAATGGGGATTGATGTGAGATGGTATGCACAACGTGGACAGAACATAATCCGTGCATCATGTGTAGGATGTGGTATTTGTGCGGCAGTATGCCCACGGGGTGTACTACGACTGGAAAATAAACAAGTAAAAGGCCGGTTTGGGATTAAACGAGTCATGCCCGGCAATGACAGTTTTAAAGAACATACATTTCATGAATGCAAGCATTCAGAGCAATAAAATAGTGATAGATCCAACAAATATGCATAAAGTTACTGTTATCATACCTGCTTTTAATGAAGAACATTCCATTGGGAACGTGCTGAATGATATACCAGGGGATTTGGTTCATGAAGTTATTGTAGTAGATAATAACTCGACGGACAAAACAACTGAGGAAGCCAAAAAAGCCGGGGCAACAGTACTATCAGAACCCAAACAAGGTTATGGATATGCATGTTTAAAAGGCATACATTACGTGCAGTCAAATACTATTAAACCGGATATAATCGTATTTATGGATGCCGATTACTCGGATTATCCCGGTGAATTAGTGAACGTCATTCAGCCTATCATTAAAGATGATTATGATTTTGTAGTCGGTTCCCGTGCATTAGGAAAAAAAGAAAAAGGTGCCATGATGCCTCAACAAATATTTGGGAATTGGCTTGCTACCCGCCTTATGAAAATTTTGTATGATGGAAAATTTACAGACTTAGGGCCGTTCAGGGCCATTAAGTTTGATAAATTATTACATTTGCACATGCAGGATAAAACATACGGATGGACAATTGAAATGCAATTAAAAGCAATTAAACACAATCTAACATATTGTGAAGTCCCTGTAAATTACAAAAAACGAATTGGCAAATCGAAAGTAACGGGTACGTTAAAAGGCTCTGTTTTGGCAGGGATAAAAATATTATATTCGCTTTATAAATACAGATAAAAATGGCCTGGATAATAATCATGTTGTATGGAGCCGCGTTGGGAATAATCCTTTTTTACGGGTTGTTTCAGTTTACATTGATCAGTCATGCGCGAAAATACAAACGTAAATCAGAAACCACACAGCATCCTGTATTAAATATTGAACAACCTCAAAATGTCCCTTTTGTTACAGTACAGTTACCGGTATATAATGAATATTATGTTGTGGAACGGTTGATCGATGCTGTAGCATCTCTTCACTATCCTAAAGAAAGACTGGAAATACAAGTGCTTGACGACAGCACGGATGATACATATGATATCATTAAGCGTAAAGTAAAGGAAATACAGCAGTCTGAAATAAATATAAAACACCTTTATCGAAATGACCGGATAGGATACAAGGCAGGCGCTTTGCAATATGGATTAAATCAAGCAGAAGGAGAATTTATTGCCATTTTTGATGCAGATTTTGTTCCTGAACCGGATTTTCTTATTAATACTCTTCCACAATTTGATAATGAACAGGTTGGGATGGTACAAACCCGCTGGGGGCATATAAACGAAAATTATTCATTGCTCACCCGCATGCAGGCTTTTGGACTCAATGCGCATTTTAAAATTGAACAGACCGGCAGGTATCACGGTGGAAGATTTCTTAATTTTAACGGGACAGGAGGGGTCTGGCGTAAATCGTGCATAGAAGATGCCGGCGGTTGGCAGCATGATACAATCGCCGAAGACCTTGACCTGAGCTACCGGGCACAACTTAAAGGATGGAAATTTGTGTATTTGGATCATGTAGAGGCTCCTGCCGAATTGCCTGTGGTAATAAGTGGATTAAAAAGCCAGCAATTCAGGTGGACCAAAGGAGGAGCTGAAAATTTTAGGAAACTGTCTTCTAAAATAATTTCTGCCAAAGAATTTTCACTTAAAACCAGACTGTTTGCTTTGTCTCATTTAATGAATAATTCCTTGTTTATAATGATTTTTTTAGCCGGATTCCTCAGTGTTCCAGCGTTATTTATAAAAAACATACATACACATTATAAGATCATTTTTAATATGGGGACGGTGTTTTTGTTCGCTACATTGATTTTTTCGTGGTTTTATTGGAATGCGTATCAATATACCAAAAAGAAAAAAATATTTAAACCTTTAGCTTTTATTTACGATTTTATTTTATTCTTATCCTTTTCTATGGGCCTTTCACTTCATAATACTGTTGCTGTGATTGAAGGATATACTGGCAGAAAATCGTCCTTTATCCGTACCCCTAAGTATAATATTAGCTCAGGTAAACAAAACAAGACTATCACCCGGTATCTAACCCCAAAAATTAACTGGACAACATGGGCTGAAGGCATATTAACATTTTATTTTTTAGCAGGAATTATTACAGGTATAAGGTTAAACGACTTTGCATTATTTCCTTTCCATACTATGTTTGCTTTCGGATTTGGGATGATTTTTTACTATTCTATAGAACAGGTTTGGCGAAAAACGATATAAGTTATATCAATAATTGAAAGAAAAGATGGTACTACTGCAATTATTGTGGAAAAAGTAATATTAGAATACAGAAGTCAGAAAAATCATTGAAGCTTATAATAAAACTATTCTGAATTCCGGATACTCAGAATCAACTTCCACTAAAATGGTAGTATAACCGATTTTGATATATTTTTGGATGAAGGCCCTGACTATTTTAACCCGGAGGAAACGCCCCTGGAAAACAGGTAGGGATACCGGTGTTACGCCACATTGGAACACCGCCATCCTGGCGGTAATAACAAAGCCGGCAAGATGCCGGCGGTACAGGGAACCCCACCGTAAACTATATAACATTTTTCTGCTATCGTACCCGATATCTTCCGCCAGTAAGCAATAGTTCTGAAGAAATTACTTTGGTTGCTATATGTTTAAGATTCTTTTTGGTTCTCTTTTCTATTTCATTATCAATAGTAATTGCATCATAATTTTCAACCTTATCATATGTTAATCCAACAGCATTCTCTACTAATTTTCGCTAAACTTTATTTAATATATGTGTCATAAGCTGCTAAAATTTAAGGACATATATTTATATATTACAAATATAAAAAATAATTTACTTTTTCAAAACAAAAATTAATTACTTAATCTTATTTTTGGATAATATCTGAATTATTTGTAAAAAAATAAACAAGTGAAAAATCACCACCAATATATATTTATTTTTGTTATCATCATTTCAATCCTCTTATATTTATACATAGGATATTGGATTGATCGTTCTGAATTTATTCATTTATTATTGCTTGATACCATCTTATTTCTCTGTTTTTTTTATTTTTTTAAGTATTTTCAAAAAAGATTTCATTTTCTTCATATTTTAGGATTAGGCGTTTTTTTCAGAGTTCTTTTTTTGTATTCTACTCCGGAATTATCAAATGATTTTTACCGGTTTTTATGGGATGGGCACCTGATGCGTATCGGGATTAATCCATTCTTGCATACCCCTTCTCAGATTTTCGATACAATCACGTTTCCCCTTGCAGATTCACTGTATGAGGGAATGGGAAGTTTGTCACAAAGCAATTATACATGCTATCCGCCGCTGCACCAATTCTTTTTTCTTTTGGCTGCCTGGGTATCTCCTTTTAGTATCAATGGGAGCCTGATTTTTTTACATGTTATCATGATATTGGCTTCAGTAGGGAATACTTTTCTGATTTATAAATTGCTTAAAAAATGGAATATAGCTCGATCTAACCTGGTGTTATTTGCACTGAACCCTTTTATCATCATTGAATTAACAGGCAATTTACATTTTGAAGGAATCATGATCTTTTTCATAGTATATAGTTTGTATTTGCTTGTAAAAAACAAATATTTTTTAGCTGCTGTTATGTTCGGCCTTGCCATATCCATAAAGCTGGTCCCATTAATATTGATTCCGTTAATAATTCATAAACTGAAGATTAAAAAAGGCATGGTGTTTTCTGTTGTATCCGGAGTTACATTCATCATTCTATTCCTGCCCTTTTTCAACCACGGGATGATCAATCATTTTTTCACCAGCCTGGAATTATATTTTCAATCATTTGAATTCAATGCAAGTCTTTATTATATCATTCGAAGCATAGGTTATGCCATTACAGGGCACAATATCATCCGGACAGCCGGCCTTGTTCTTGCTGCCGCATCATTTTTAACGATCCTTCTAATTGCTTTTAAATCCAATACAACACAGTGGAAACAGGTCATCCAGGCTATGATGTTTACAATGACAGTCTTTTATATATTTTCAACCACTGTTCATCCCTGGTATATTGCGCCTATTGTCGTTTTATCTGTTTTTACTCCATACCGGTTTGTTATTGTGTGGAGTTTTTTGATCATCCTTTCTTACATAGCATATTCCAATCCCGGGTTTAAAGAAAATATTTGGTTGATAGGATTTGAATATGTTACTGTTTTAATCACGTTCTTTGTAGAATACAAAAATCGTCTTAAAAGAGTCTGTTAATCAATCCTTGTATCTATGAGTGTGTTATAACTTTTTCATCAAAATTGATTATTATGATTATTATTTTGAACAAAGACACTTAAAAATTCTTTTTGTACAAAATGTATAATTTCAGGTATTTCAATTTTTTCCCCTAATTCTTTTTCCATCGAGGTAACCGATTTATCTGTAAAACCACATGGATTAATGTAATTGAAATAATTTAGATCTGTGTTTATATTAAAAGCAAATCCATGCATGGTAATGCTTCTGCTGGCTCTTACGCCGATAGCACATATTTTTCTGGCTTTATCAGGCGATTGTGTGTCAAGCCATACTCCGGTTGCGCCTTGCATTCGTTCCCCATGTATGTTATAGTTTTTTAAAACATTAATAATGACTTCTTCCAGATTTTCGATGTACTTCTTAATAGACAAGTTGAAATTTTCAAGGTCAATAATTGGATAACCAACAAGTTGGCCAGGCCCATGATATGTGATATCACCGCCCCTGTTGATTTTATAATAATGTGCATTTATTTTTTTTAAAAAATCATCATTGATCAAGAGATTATTTCTGTCACCGCTTTTCCCCAGGGTATATACATGAGGGTGCTCACATAATATGAAATAATTAGGAGTAGGTTGGTTGTTTAATTTAAGGTTGAGTATACGGTTAAATAATTCTTCCTGATAATCCCAGCATTCTTTAAAATCAATTAATTCAATCTCTTTAAAAATGATATTATTCGACATGATATTTATTTATCTATATGAATATGTTTTTCCGCGTGGTAAGATGAGCGTACCAGGGGAGCGCTTTCAACAAATGAAAATCCTTTTTTTAAACCTGTTTCTTTGTATGCATTGAATTGTTCGGGTGGTACAAATCTTTGTACTTCAATGTTTTTTTTAGATGGCTGAAGATATTGGCCAATAGTGAATACATTGCATCCTGCTTTTAGCGAATCATCCATTGTATGGTAAACTTCGTCATCTGATTCCCCCAATCCCACCATGATCCCTGTTTTTGTAATAATACCGGAATTACTGATCTGCTTCAAAACATCCAGGCTCCTTAGATATTGGGCTTTTGAACGAATTTCAGGTGTAAGCCGCTCAACGGTTTCAAGGTTATGTGAAATCACTTCGGGGTTCTCTGCAATAATTTTTTCAATAAAACGCTCTTTCCCGTTAAAATCGGGGATCAATACTTCCATTGTAATATCCGGGTTTACAGATTTAACCGTATGGATGGTTTCTGCCCAAAACCCGGCTCCGAAGTCATCCAGGTCATCCCGGTCAACCGAGGTGATGACACAGTGTTGTATGTTCATTAACCTGATTGACCCGGCCAGGCGCTGTGGTTCTTGCTGGTCAGGTGAATTTGGTTTGCCGCTCTGTACACCACAGTATTTACAAGAACGGGTACAAATGTCACCGAGTATCATGAAGGTGGCTGTCCCATTTCCCCAGCATTCACCAATGTTAGGACATGTTCCGCTTGTACATATGGTATGCAGCTGATGTTGGTTGACAATATTTTTCGTGTTGGAATATTTTTCCCCTTTTGGAAGTTTTACTTTCATCCATCGTGGCAAATGAGGTTTTTTGTGATTTTTACATCCCATATATCTTTGTTGGTTTTAATTTAAACCGAAATTTTATAGGTTTTACGATAAAATTCTTTTTTAAAATGCAAGTTTACAGAAAATTTAAATACAGAAAAATCTGTAAATGGAAAATATTTAACATAGTGATTTTGTTTTACATAAAAATTCAATATTTTTGCATCATCTTTTAGAGACATTTATGCGGACGTGGCGGAATTGGCAGACGCGCTAGACTTAGAATCTAGTGCCTTCACCGGCATGAGGGTTCGAGTCCCTCCGTCCGCACTACTTTTTGTTTTCAAAGAAAAAAGGATAGAACGAACAAACGCATCAACCCCTTTTTATTAATTTTTAAAAATTTATCATACAGATTAAAAAATAAAGCGAATGAACATTACCAAAGAAAAAATTGACGATTTAAACGCAGTGCTTAGAGTGAAAATTGAAAAAAATGATTATGAAGAGAGTGTTAAAAATGTGTTGTCTGACTACCGGAAAAAGGCTCAAATAAATGGCTTTAGGCCTGGCAAGGTGCCATTCGGCCTCATTAAAAAAATGTATGGTAAACAGACCAGAGTAAGTGAAGTCAATAAATTGGTGTCCGAATCCATTGCAACATATCTGGATGAGCAAAATATTCAAATTCTTGGTGAACCAATGATCAAAGAAGAAGAACAGCCAACAATTGACTGGGAAAATGAGGAAGATTTTGAATTTGTATTTGATCTGGGGTTATCTCCGGAAATGAATATTGATTTTAACAGCAAGATCAAAGTACCTTATTACATCATTAAAGTAGATGATAAACAGATTGATGAATTCATAGACGAATATTCCCGCAGGTTCGGGCAATTTATAGATACGGATGAGGTCAAAGGAGAAGAAATTATCAAAGGCGACATACAGGAGTTGAATAAAGACAAAGAACCGAAAGAAGAAGGTGTAAAAGCCGATGATGTCACGATAGGAATGGATATCATTAAAGATGATAACATAAAAGCACTTTTTAACGGTGCAAAGGTGAATGAAACGATCCGGTTTAATTTAAAAAAAGCATACCCGAATGAAACGGAAATTGCTTCATTATTAAATATTTCAAAAGAACAAGTCCCTGAATTATCAGAAGAATTTTCTTTTTCTATCAAAGAAATAAAAAGTTTTCAGCCTGCAGAAATTAATCAGGAACTATTTGATAACATATATGGAGAAGGTAATGTGAAATCTGTTGAAGAATTCAGAGAAAAAGTAGCTGAGGATATTGAGCGGATGAATGAGCAGCGAAGCGAATATAAATTGCACATAGATATTAAAAATAAATTTCTTAAAAAAGCTGACATTGAGCTGCCTTCAGAATTTCTAAAGCGTTGGATATTATCAACAAACAAAGATATTACAAAAGAAAAGATTGACGAAGACTTTTCAAAACATGAAGATGACCTCAAATGGCAGGTTATAAAAAATAATATAGAACGGGAACATGATATTAAGATCACCAAAGAAGAAATCGAAGAATTTGCCAAACAATATGCTTTAATGCAATTACAGCAATACGGCATCTCAAGCCTACCGGATGAACAACTTCAGAATTTTGTCAATGAAATGTTGAGCAAAGAAGATGAAAGCAAACGCATCGTTGACAGTAAACGCAATGAAAAGATCATGGAATTCATTAAAGAAAAAATTACATATGATGAAAAGAAAGTTTCAAAAGATGAGTTCAATAAAATGTTAGAAAAACAACAATGATCATTGTTTTATTCCGTTTTTTAATTTAATTTTAAATTTTTAAAAATATTGAAATGTGATGAACCGAGGCATGACAAAATTTTTACCACACACGCGCATGATTATAAAAGATTTTATCTATACCGGGTTGAATGATAATCTCAATTAACCCAATTAACTTAGTAACTTAACAATAAACAGATGAAGAATATGGAAAATGATTTTAAAAATTATGCAACCAAACATATGGGCATAAACAGTATGGTATACGATCAGTTTACCTCTGTTTACAATAATTATATATCTCCGACCATCATTGAAGAAAGACAATTGAACATTGCTTCAATGGATGTTTTTTCACGCTTAATGATGGACAGGATCATTTTTTTGGGGGTGCCTATTAATGATTATGTAGCAAATATAGTTCAGGCACAATTATTATATCTTGATTCTGCTGATCCGGGGAAGGATATCCAGTTATATATTAATACCCCCGGTGGAGCTGTACATTCAGGACTTGGCATTTATGATACCATGCAATGGATCAGAAGCGATGTTTCAACCATTTGTACAAGCATGGCCGCTTCAATGGGTGCTGTATTGCTTGCTGCCGGAACAAAAAATAAGCGCAGCGCATTAAAACATGCCAGAGTTATGATCCATCAGCCTATTGGAGGAGCTCAGGGACAGGCAGCAGATATTGAAATAACTGCCCGGGAAATTTTAAAGCTGAAAAAAGAACTTTACGAAATTTTAGCCCAACATAGTGGCAATTCTTATAAAAAAATAGAAAAAGACTCTGACAGGGATTACTGGATGACTGCTCAGGAAGCAAAAGAGTATGGTATGATTGACAATCTTCTTGAGAAAAAAGAAAAACCTGCGGATGAAGAATTGTAAAGGTCATGTTGACAAGGTGGATATAAAAATGTACGACAAATAAAAACAATCAGATATGGAAAAATGTTCTTTTTGCGGACGATATAAAAAAGACACAAAACTACTGATTGCCGGAGTTTCAGCACATATCTGCGATAAATGTGCTGAACAGGCAAATGACATTGTTAAGGAAGAAAATAAGAAAACATCAAAAGAATTTAGCTTAAATGATATCAACTTACATAAACCTGTTGAAATCAAAGATTTTCTTGATCAGTATGTGATCGGACAGGACAATGCAAAAAAATATTTATCAGTTGCTGTATATAATCATTATAAGCGAATAAAGTACGATACCAGGCATCAGAATGACGTGGAAATTGACAAATCCAATGTTATTTTGGTGGGGGAAACAGGGACTGGTAAAACACTCCTGGCTCGCACCATTGCCAGAATGCTGAATGTCCCGTTTACCATTGTTGATGCCACCATTCTTACAGAAGCCGGTTACGTGGGTGAAGACATTGAAAGTATCCTTAGCAGGCTTTTGCAGGTAGCCAATTATAATGTTGAAGCAGCAGAAAAAGGTATTGTCTTCATAGATGAAATTGATAAAATATCAAGAAAAAGTGACAATCCTTCCATCACACGGGATGTGTCAGGCGAAGGTGTTCAACAGGGTCTGTTGAAACTGCTTGAAGGTTCAGATGTGAATGTCCCACCCCAAGGCGGACGTAAACATCCTGATCAGAAAATGGTTAATATTAATACCAAGAATATCTTGTTTATATGTGGCGGCGCTTTTGACGGGATCGAAAAAAAGATATCGCAACGACTGAATACCAATAGGGTAGGTTTCAATGCACAACAGGAAGCCGCAAAAATTGACCGGAATAATTTGTTACAATATATTGCCCCACAAGATTTGAAAGCATTCGGACTGATTCCTGAGATTATCGGGCGACTGCCTGTTATAACACATTTGGATCAGCTGGACAGGAATGCATTGCGAAAAATCCTGGAAGAACCAAAAAATTCTATCATCAAACAATACAAAAAACTTTTTGAATTAGAGGAAATACAACTACATTTTGATGCCGAAGCGTTGGATTATATTGTGGAGAAATCCATAGAATATAAACTCGGGGCAAGAGGACTGCGCTCAATTTGCGAAGTCATCATGTCAGACCTGATGTTTGACATTCCTTCGAAAAAAGATATTGAAGAAGTGACCGTATCAAAAGAGTATGCCAAATCAAAAATTGAAAAATTCAATTTGAATAAGTTGCAGGCAGCGTAATTTAATGGTCTGTGCTTTGAGCACTATTATATATCACAACGCGAATTTCATGATAGCGCTTGCAATGGCCAGAAAAACTGTTATGAATAAAACACCTCTTGCAGTCCTTAAAAAATTGAGCCATATAAAAATAAAAAAAGGTGCCAGGTTTGGAATGATGCACAGTGAAAGAATTTTTCCAAGCATAGGCCCTTTGAATATGGCCTCAAATAAATATTCATTCCGGATGTATGGTTCCAATTTCACGTAGTAAAAAATCCAAAATGATATGAAGGGTATTACCAGTCCTACGATTATCCCAAATAATAATGAATCGAATTTTGATATTTTGCTCATGTTTTTAAAATTTATATGTTCAGTTATTCTTCATCCCAGGACCAGTGTTTCATATGTTCAAGCGCCCTGTACGCTGTTAAATCGCTATGCAATGGCACCACCGAAACATAATTGTGTTTCAATGCCCATTCATCAGAATCTTCTGCATTATGCTCATCATTTCGGAAACTTCCGGTTAGCCAGTAATATTCCCTTTTACCCGGGTCAATGCGTTTGTCAAATTCTTCAATCCACAACCCTTTAGTCTGCCTGCAGCTTCGGATACCTTTGATTTTATCCAGTGGAACATTGGGAATATTCACATTCAAACAAATTTCTCTCGGAAGGTTTGTGTGGATAACCGTGTTTATGATTTTTTTGACATATACATTGGCAGCTGAAAAATCTGCATGTGCAGAATGATTGAGCAATGAAAAGCCAACAGAAGCAATGTCATTAATGCCGCCTTCAAGAGCCGCTGCAATGGTGCCTGAATAAATTGCACTCACCGAAGCGTTTGATCCGTGGTTAATACCTGAAACCAGCAAATCGGGTTTGCGGTCTAATATTTGGTCCATGGCTATTTTTACACAATCAACAGGTGTTCCCGAACATTTATAAAATGTTAAATTTTCAGTGTCTTTAATTTTATTTAGCCGTATCGGATGGTTGATGGTGATTGCATGCGACATCCCTGAAAAAGCTGTTTCAGGTGCAACACATACAATTTTTCCAAATCCTGAAAGGGCTTCAATAAGGTTTCTCAAACCTTTTGCATCAAATCCATCATCATTGGTGGCTAAAATTAATCGTTCCGTTTCTTTTTTCACATTTAAGTTCTTTTTATTCAAATTGCAAAGCTATAAATTATACACTAAAGAAACTTTTAAGATGCAAAAAAAATTTATTTACTTTTGTCTTTTAAATCGGACTAACAAATAAAAGGGTTTTATGAAGATATCATATCAATGGCTGAAACAGTATCTTAACACGGACTTATCACCGGAAGCATTATCGGAGATCATGACCAATACCGGGCTTGAGGTAGAAAGCCTGGAATCTTATTCCCCTGTAAAAGGAGGATTGAAAGGTATTGTTGTAGGAGAGGTGATGAATTGTGAAAAACATCCCCAGGCAGATAAGCTGTCGGTTACAAAAGTGAATATAGGAAATGAGCAGGTTGTACCCATCGTATGCGGCGCTCCAAATGTAAAAGCAGGACAAAAGGTGCCGGTAGCCACCGTGGGAACAGTTTTATATAAAGGAGAAGAACAACTTACAATAAGAAAAGCCAGGCTTCGCGGGGAAACTTCGGAAGGGATGATCTGCGCTGAAGATGAAATTGGGATGGGAAACAGTCATCAGGGCATTATGGAATTAGACCCGGATGCTGTTCCCGGCACACCGGCAAATGAATATTTTAATATAGAAGAAGATGCCATTTTTGATATTGATTTAACACCCAACAGGATAGATGCGGCTTCTCATTTTGGGGCAGCCAGAGATTTAGCTGCTGCATTGCATCAACAAAATAAAAAAGCCTCCCTTGCTAAACCTTCTGTAGATGATTTTGTGCCTGATGAACTCACATTAAAAGCAGAAGTGATTATTGAGGAACCTGAAGCATGCCCCCGGTATGCAGGAGTTTGTATCGCTGATGTAGAAGTAAAAGAATCTCCCCGATGGCTTCAGAACAGGCTTAAGGCAATAGGCCTGAATCCTATTAATAATATTGTAGACATTACAAATTACGTGTTGCATGAAACCGGACAACCCCTGCATGCATTTGATCTGGAAAAAATCAGGGGAAATAAAATTATTGTCAAATGTTTGCCTCAGGAGACAGAATTTGTCACACTCGATGAAGTGAAGAGAACACTATCGGCAGATGACCTGATGATATGTAATGCAGAAGAAGGAATGGCCATGGCCGGGATATTTGGTGGAATGGATTCCGGGGTAACCGCTAAAACAAAGAATGTATTCATTGAAAGCGCTTATTTTAATCCTATGTATATCCGAAAAACAGCTAAACGGCATGGAATCAGAACCGATTCTTCATTTCGCTTTGAACGGGGCGCTGACCCTGAAAATACCCTTTATGCCCTTAAACGTGCGGCGTTGCTGATGAAAGAAATTGGCGGCGGAACCATTGCATCCGGTATTATTGATGAATACCCGCATCCGGTATATCCTCAACAAGTTCAATTATCCATATTGCAATTGAATAAATTCATCGGACAGGAAATTCCGGTCAATACAATTAAACAAATACTTCTTGATCTTGATTTTGAAATATTAAATGAATCAAATGGGGCATTTGAGCTTAAAGCGCCACTATACAGGGCAGATGTAACAAGAGAAGCGGATGTGATTGAAGAAATATTGAGAATCTATGGATATAATAATATTGAGGCCCCGGAAAAACTAAATACCAATTTATCTTTTGCACCCCCTGTGGAGGATGAAGAAATACAAAACAATATTTCACATTTGCTCACGTCAAATGGATTCAATGAAATAATGGTCAATTCACTGACTAAATCATCATATTATGAACATTTATCATCATACCCTCAGGCACAATGCGTGCAGATTGTGAATCCGTTAAGCAGTGATTTGAATGTTTTACGCCAAACATTATTATTTGGTGGATTGGAAACCATATCACATAATATAAAACATAAAAATCCAAATTTAAAACTTTATGAATTCGGGAATTGTTATGCTTATATTCCTGCTGACAAAATCAATAATGAACCCCTGTCCGCATATCGCGAAGGATTGCATTTAGGGTTCTTTTTAAGTGGTGATCATGACATTCCGAACTGGGCTACAAAACAAAAGCCATCTGATTTTTTTCATATCAAATCTTATACTGAATTAATTTTAGAACGCCTGGGTTTGTTGGATATGGGATTTGAATTAAATGAGTTTGTCTCGGACATTTTTTTTGAAGCGCTTCAATATAAATATGATAACAAACCAATTGCTGAAACAGGAAAAATAAAAAAAAGTATTCTTGATAAGTTTGAGATCGAATCCATAGACGTGTATTTTTCTGATATTCATTGGTATAATGTATTGCAATTGTTAAAAGGGAAATCCATTACATATAAAGAAATCCCCAAATACCCCGGGGTAAAAAGAGATTTGTCATTACTATTAAATAAAAACATAAAATATCAGCAAATTAAAGAATTGGCATTTAAGACTGAACAACGGATACTTAAAGATATTACTTTATTTGATATTTATGAAAGCGATAAAATTGGGAAAGACAATAAATCATACGCGGTCAGCTTCACCTTTCAAAAAGAAAATAAAACGTTGACAGATAAAGAAGTGGATAAGATCATGAACAAGCTGATGAACGTGTTTGAGAAAGAGATGGATGCCAAAATCAGGTAAATAATTTTTGTGGTCTTTGACCGGGAAAACGGTGATATTTATAATTCATTATTAAAAAAATTATTAAACTCACACGAGAATGATTATTTTAATTATGCGGTTCCATATGACCATTGAACTAAGCATAGCGATCTCATGAACGAAGTGAGTAAAAATAAAATATAAACATATGAATAAAAACTCCGGTGCTGTCAAAAAATATATATCCCTCATTAAATTTGAGCATACACTTTTTGCAATGCCCTTTGCTATCATTGGTTTTTTTCTTGCTTTATACCGGACGAATGCAGAATTTCAATGGGAGTTGCTGTTGTATGTATTATTATGCATGATATTTGCACGGAATGCTGCCATGGCATTCAACAGGTATATTGACAGGGCCACAGATAAAGAAAATCCGAGAACATCCGGGAGAGAACTTCCAGGAGGATTACTGAACCCGGGAGCTGTTTTGATGTTTGTAATAATTAATTGCATTTTATTTATAGGCACTACGTTTTTTATTAATACAATGGTTTTGTACCTTTCGCCATTAGCCCTGGCAATTGTGTTAGGATATAATGTTGTAAAAAAGCATACCATATTCGGGCATTTTGTTTTGGGGCTGGGTTTATCCCTGGCTCCCATTGGAGCGTACCTGTCTGTTACAGGGGCCTTTGACCTGCTGCCTGTATTGTTTTCTGTTATTGTTATCTTTTGGGTGAGTGGATTTGATATCATTTATTCTTTGCAGGATGAGCAATTTGACAAAACACATGCAATAAAGTCTATCCCGGCAAGAATAGGCCAAAAAAAAGCACTCATCGTGTCTGTTTCACTTCATTTTATATGCGTGTTGTTGGTGTTATACACAGGATATTACGCAGGTTTTGGAGTTTTATACTGGATCGGTGCCCTGATTTTTTCTGTCTTGCTTTTTTATCAGCACATCATTATCAAGCCAAATTATTTTAAAAAAATAAGCCTTGCTTTTTTTGTGTCAAACAGCCTTGCCAGCAGTATCTTTGCAATTTTTACCGTGCTTGATCTTTTACCCCTGTTTTTTAATTAGTGTCTGTCTATAAAGTCACTTTTTTGCGATTAAAGCACCAAATCACAAATTACAAATTACAAAT
>CAYMKE010000003.1:0-35499 GCA_964390955.1 uncultured Bacteroidales bacterium
GTTGATGCCTGAATAAGGTTGACCACTATTTGTCAATTATCAACTAAAATTGCAGAGAATACATGATATTAAGAAAATTTTTCTTTTTTTATCTTATTTATTATCTTCGGTCATTCATTTAGTTATAAATTTTTTGTCTGTATGGCATACGGATGAATATTTATGATATTTAGTGTTTGCACATAGTCAACATATTAACATAATGGCGAGATTCAGCCGGTCATGAAAAAATAAATAAAAACAGATGCAATTAGTAGTCAACAAATCAAATTTAAGCGGGGACATTCTTGTGCCTGCATCAAAATCACATACAATCAGGGCATTGGTTATTTCTGGTTTGGCCAATGGCACATCTGTATTAAAAAACCCGCTTTTTTCTTCTGACACTGAATCATGTATTGCAGGGATTCGTGCAATGGGGGCACATGTAGAACAGGGTGATGGATACTTAGAGGTTACCGGTTTCGGAAAAATGCCGGTTATTCCTTCGAAACCTATTGACATGGGGAATTCCGGGACCAGCCTCCGCATGCTTACAGGCGTGGCATCATTAGCAGGCCGGCCTGTTGCATTTGATGGAGATGCCTCGCTTCGAACACGGCCTATGCATCCACTTTTTTCGGCGCTTGAAAAATTAGGTGCAAAAGTAAAGTCTGCCAACGGGAAATGCCCGTTCACAATACATGGGCCCATCAATGGCGGAAAAACAGAAGTAAACGGGATGAGCTCACAATACGTTTCCTCATTGTTAGTTACCTGCCCATTGATTGACCAGGACACAGAAATCATTGTGCATAAGCTAATGGAAAAGCCGTATGTGGAGATCACACTCGACTGGTTAAAAAGCCAGTCCATTCAAGTAGAACAAAAAGGACTGGAGTGGTTTAAAATCAAAGGCGGACAATCATACAAACCATTCAACGGATATATCCCTTCGGATTTTTCAACGGCCACGTTCGCCCTTTGTGCAGCAGCCATAACACGCTCGGAAATTAAGATCAAAGGACTGAATTTTACAGATCCGCAAGGCGATAAAGAAGTGTTTCAGCATTTGGAAAAAATGGGGGTTCAGCTACAACATGTAGAAGACGGGGTGATTGTGCGCGGAAATGAACTCACGGGCATGGATATTGACATGAATAATATTCCGGATGCATTGCCGGCACTGGCAGTAACAGGATGTTATGCCAACGGAACAACACGGCTCTTAAATGTTGCCCAGGCAAGGTTTAAAGAATGCGACAGAATTAAGGCGATGACAACAGAACTGAAAAAAATGGGTGCAGATATCACAGAATTGGAAGACGGGATGATCGTCAATCATAGCCACTTAAAAGGAACATGCATGCATGGTTACCATGACCACCGGATAGTGATGGCACTTGCCTTAGCAGGCATGGGAGCAGAAGGTGAGACAATAATTGACACGGCAGAATCCTTTAAAATCACCTATCCCGGGTTTGCGGAAGATTTTAAACAAATACAAGCCAATATCGAATTAACTTCTGATAGTAAATTTTGTAAATGCGAATAAATTTATTATTAGAGGCTGATCATTATAAATTGTAAATATTAACCTCTTAAAAAATTAAAATTATGCTAGGATGTACACATGGAAAATTATTTAAAACAACGGTAGGAGGGGGTTCCTACCAGGAAGGCCTGTCAATAAATATCCAGGGAGTCCCTTCCGGATACTATTTTACTGAAGAAGAAATTTATGCAGAACTGATGCTTCGTAAACCCGGCCAGGGAGAACTTTCATCTCCGCGCCGTGAAGCCGATGTTCCTGTTATATATAGTGGTGTAAACGCTGCCGATACCATGCCAGGCTTTAAGAACAAGGGATATACAAACGGAACACCCGTGGTTATTTTAATCCCGAATGTTGACCGGCATTTTGAGCACATTGAGCAGTACCAGGTAACCAACCGCACACCACGTCCCGGCCATGCTTCTTTTGCTTCGTTCCAAAAATTCGGAAAATGGGATGATGCTATTGGCGCCGGCATATTCAGCGGACGCTATACAAGCACTATCGTGGCAGCCGGTACCATTGCAAAACGGATTCTTGCTGAACATGGCATATTTGTTACTGCATATGTCAAAGAAGCGGCAGGAGTGAGAATGGGGGATATGAATATTGAAAAGATCAGGGAAAAAGCCCAGGCTTATCGTACCGTAAGAAAATTGTATGACCCTGTTTACCAGGAAATATTTGCACAGGGCAAATTCAATTCCAACATGAGGTTTTTAGAAAAAGCTGCTGTTTTAGCAGAACTGGAAAAACGTATTCCTGAAATTCCAAAACCAAAATATGATGAAGATGAGGTAAGGGAGAAATATGGTATCAATCCCAGAATATTCTGCCCTGACCTTGAAACAGCCAATGAGATGAATAAAGAGATTATCCGTATACGGGATGAAGGCGATTCTTCCGGAGGGTATGTAGAGTTCGTTGTAACAGGAGTTCCTGCCGGCCTGGGAGAGCCTGTATTTGAAAAAATGGATGCAGAACTGGCTAAACTCATGGGCATTGGAACCGTAAAGTCTGTAGAGATCGGTTGTGGAATCCAGGCTGCTAAAATGACGGGTTCTGAATGCAATGATGAAATGAGGGTAGAAAACAATAATGTTAAATTTACGTCTAACAATGCCGGTGGAATCACAGGAGGATTAACAACAGGACAAAATATTGTCGGCAGAGTATCTGTTAAACCAACTCCAACCATTGCAAAACCCCAAAAAACAATAGATAAAGTAAGCCTCGAAAATAAAGACCTTGCTGCCGTGACACGCCGCGACCCCACTATTGTTGCCAGAATTTGGCCCGTGGTAGAAGCATATACGGCAATGGTAATACTTGATCATTACATGCAGTATATTGCACTCCAGAATATGAAGAGGCCGGAATAATTTTTGCGTGACAAAATAGATTTTATTTGCCTCGTATTTTTTTACGGGGCAAATTTAGCTTGTAATTTCTTTAAAAATATAAACACACACATGGATACAAATGTAATCCCCATCAAAGAAAATATTTACTGGGTAGGCGTAAATGATTATGATACACAGCTTTTTGAAGCCATCTGGCCGTTGCCCGAAGGTGTTTCCTATAATTCATACCTTATTGTAGATGAAAAAGTAGCGTTGGTGGATGCGGTAAAACATACCACCAGCCATGTACTGCTGAAAAAATTAAAACAAGTCCTTAAAGACAGGCCGGTTGATTATATGGTCATTAACCACATGGAACCCGACCATTCTGGTGCTGTGGCTATGTTGGCAGAATTATACCCGAACATGCAAATTGTGGGCAATAAGAAAACCCTGGAATATGCAAATGACTATTATCATATACAAAGCAAAACAAAAGAAGTGAAAGAAGGCGATACGCTAAACCTGGGAAAGCATGAACTGCAATTTCACCTCACCCCTATGGTGCATTGGCCGGAAACGATGGTGACGTATGAAAAATCACATAAAATATTATTTACGGCAGATATATTTGGCGGATTTGGCGTGTTAAAAGGTGGCATCTTTGATAATGAAGTGGACCTGGATTATTATGAAACAGAAATCAGAAGGTATTTTTCCAATATTGTAGGAAAATACAGCAAGATGGCACAAAAGGCATTGAAAAAACTTGAAGGTTTAGACATACAAATTATTGCCCCGACACACGGACCGGTGTTTAAAGATAATCCTTCATATATTATTGATAAATACGATAAATGGAGCCGCTATGAAGCAGAAGACGGCGTAGTTATTGCATTCGCCTCGATGTACGGCAACACTCAGGAGATGGCAGAGATCGTGGCACGAGGCCTATCTGAAAATGGTGTTACGAAAATACGAATGCATGATGTCTCTTACAAACATGCATCATATATTATTAATGACATATGGCAGTTTAAAGGATTTATTCTTGGTTCCTGCACATACAATACCCGCATCTTCCCGCACATGGAAACCCTTGTGAATATGCTGATTAACAAGCAACTAAAAAATCGCTATGTAGGCATATTCGGCTCATATACATGGGGTGGAGGTGCATTTAGAGGCCTCAAAGAATTCATGGATAAAAGCAACCTTGATCCCATTGAGCCTTCATTTGCCGTGAAGGGAAGTGTAACACAAGAAGATATACAACAATGTTATGAGTTGGGCAAAAACATGGCTGAAGCATTGAAGAGTTGATATACAATGTAATCCTTTCCGTCTAATCCATTTTTTTAAGTCCTGCCTCGAATTTAGCCTGTATTTTAAATACTATTTATTTATTTTTTAGGAATAATGCAGGTTAGAGGCCGTTAATATTTCTTATCATATTCCACTGCTATTTCCTGTATCCGTTTCATAATACTCGATATCCCATTGGCACGGGAAGGGGAGAGGTTTGATTTAAGGCCTATCTTGTCTATAAATTCAGGGTCGCTGTTTATTATTGCTTTAGGAGGCTGGCCATTATAGACTTTAAGCAATAAAGCAATGATTCCTTTTATGATCTGTGTATCGCTGTCAGCTTCATAGTGAATGGTTCCATTCGTTTTGCTGGCTTTAATCCACACGTTCGACTGGCAGCCCCCGATTTTATGGTTTTCTGTTTTTAATTCTCCATTCGTGGAAGGCAATTTTTTTGCCAAATCTGTTAAATATTCATATTTGTCTAACCAATCATCTATCGAAGCAAATTCTTTAATGACCTGTTGTTGGATGTCTGCTATGTTCATGTCAATTTAATATTTTGTTCGCTTTTTCAATGCCTTTCATTAATGTATCAATCTCTGCTTTTGTATTGTATAAACCAAAGCTTATCCGTATCGTTCCATTGATGCCGAGCCTGTTGATTAATGGTTCGGCACAGTGATGCCCCGTGCGTACTGCAATGCCTTTTTTATCCAATATGGCGCCCACATCATACGGATGGATATTGTTTAGGTTGAAGGAGATAGAGCCACACTTGTCGCCATTGCCATAAATTATAATATCCTTTGATGCTTGCAATTGTTGTAAAGCATACTCATAAACTTCTTGTTCATGTGAGGCGATGTGGTGTAGTCCCGTTTTATTCATATACCTGATAGCAGCTGCCAGGCTTACTGCACCAGATACATTGCTTGTGCCCGCCTCAAATTTCGAGGGTGACTCGAGGAATTCTGCATGGTGCAAGCCTACTTCTTTCACCATGCCGCCGCCATACACGGCTGGATGCATAGCATCAAGCCACTTTTTTTTGCCATATAAAATCCCGATGCCGGTTTCTGCATACATTTTATGGCCGGAAAAGGCCATGAAGTCGCAATCGAGTTGTTGCACATCCACAGGGATATGTTGTATGGCTTGTGCTGCATCTATCATCACCGGGATGTCGCGTGCATGAGCAGCCCGTATTATTTTTTCAATGGGGTTAATGGTGCCCAGTACATTGGAGACATACGAAACGGAGATAAGCCGTGTCTTTGGGGTGATAAGCGAATCGAGCCTGTCCAACACGAGGGTGCCTTCATCATGAATGGGAAGGATTTTAAGCGCGGCCCCGGTACGTTTTGCCAGCATGATCCAGGGGACATAGTTCGAGTGGTGTTCCATTTCCGTGATGATGATCTCACTCTTGTTGTTGATAAATGATCGTTCGAATGAATTTGCCAACATGTTAATGGAGTCGGTTGTGCCTTTGGTAAAAATGACTTCCGATGCATGTTTCGCGTTGATGAATTGTTGAACCGTACTCCTGGCATCTTCATAAATTCCGCTGGCTAATTCGCTGAGATGGTGGCTCCCCCTGTGGACATTGCTGTTTTGTTTAAAATAAAATGAGGTGGTCTCCCCGGTGACCTGTTTCGGCTTGTGCGTGGTAGCCGCATTATCGAGGTAAACGAGGGGATTGCCATATATTTTTTCCTGTAAGATAGGGAAATCCTGGCGTATTGTATTGATATCAATCATCATTTATTGTTCTATTTCCTGTACTTTTTCTTCCGGGATGCCGGTTTCATAAGGCAATCCTTTATTGCTCCATTCAAACCAGCCTCCGTCGAATACAGAAACACGCGGCCAGCCCATCAACCAGGCATTCAGGAATGCTTCACTGCCACGCCATCCTGTACCGCAATAAAACGCATTATGTTTATCCGGTGTGATACCGGCTTGTTTCCACATTGCTTCTATCTCATGATATTCACGTGTGGTATGGTCGGGGTTCCGGTAGTTTTCCATATGATATGCGTCGCTTCCGCAATCGCCAAAAACAGCGCCGGGAATCCTGCCTGTTTTTTCAATATAGTTGTATCCGCTTACGTCTCCGATGAATTCTTTCCAGCTTCTTACAGACACCAGGTTTTTGACTTTATCTTGTATGATTTCTTGCGCTTCGTCAATGTCCACTGCCAGTTCGGGGTTTACCGGGATGGTAGCTCCAAAGTCATCGACTGGTGGTAGTCGTGTCTCTTCAAAAGAGAGCTCGTACCCGGCATCTGTCCATGCCCGTAAGCCCCCGTTCAGTACGCGGACATCTTTTATCCCGGCATACATCATGATAAATGCACAACGGATGGCTCCGAGGTGGCCAGCGTTACTGCCAGGGTAGGGGTCATTGTTGTCGGGGTCAGAAAACCTGCCATATAAGATCACCGTGGTGTCGTGAGTGATTCCTTTTGCTTCAAATAATTTTTTAAGTTCTTCCGGTTTGCGCCTGTTCCATGTTTCCGTTGATTCCAATGAATTGGTATCAGTATCAATGGCTCCCGGGATATGCCCCATCGTATAATCGTCTTTGTTCTGGTAATGGGCATGGCAGACAACAAACCGTTCGTTCGTATAATCAGATGCATCGCCTGTTGTGATAAGGCCGTGCAGCCATTCGGCAGACACCAGGTGTTTGTACCGTGTTAAAAAGTCCATTGGCATGTCTATGTCTTCACTCCATTCTTTAACAAAATCATGATAAACAAAAACATCTGTAAACCCTGCTTTTTCAAACAGGCGGGCTATTTTTTCTGTCTCTTGCTGATCATACCCGTATATGATCAATTGATGATCGGGTGTTATGTTTTTTGAGCGTACAATTTCAATCCAGTCAATATATTCTGCCCATTTGGCAGGCAGGCTTTTGGCGCCTTTGATATGGCCGCCCCGGGCTTCATCGTTTAGTTTCCACCCGTTGTAGGCATTCACCGGGCGTATGTCTATGATTTTGGCCCCGGGATCGTTTAGTTTATTGTAAACTGCTGATGTGCTTAATGATTGCATATGTGTTTGTGTATTGATTATTACAATGTTATGAATCACGAATGATTGTGCTATGTATCCTCTGCTAGTTCCGCTTTATTTACTATAGCATCTGCTTTTTTAAGTATTTTTAATTCCGGATACGGATATTTTGAAGAAGAATGATGGTTCCCAATGATATTACAAATTTTTTGTATTTTATGTTCTTCCATATGACAATCCTTTAATAGTTGCCTGGCTAAAGAGGGGCCATATTCTTCCTGCATAGCTCCATTGTTGTATCCATGTTTTTTCTCTGCAATTTTTATTCCAATATCGTGAAGCAGGGCCGAAGCAATTAGAATTTCGTAATCCACGGGCTGTTGTAATGTCAGTTTTTCTGTTTCTTGTAAGACGTTAACAGCATGTTCAATTCGTTTGTAATCTTTTTCAAAGTGCATAACAAGCGCATGAATAAGTTTTCCTTTGAGGTGTTTCATGAGATTGGACTTTTGGGTGCTTTAGTATGTAAATGTAATAAATTTATTGGGTTGTCCTGCACGGTGGACGAGAACTCTTTTGTATGGTTTCGTTTACAAACAGATATTTTTTTTGGTTATCTGCCTGTATATGGTATATTTGTATAAAAAATGAATGGGATGAGTGCTATGAATCAAATAAACAGATATAACAGATATTTATAAACCTTTACCAACTGATAGTTTTCCAATAGAAATTAATTATAATAAGCCAATACCTTCTATTGATAAACAAAAGGAAATCACTTTAGATATTAATGAAATCAATGGTATAGCATATACGTGTTCGGATTTTGCATATATACTTTCTCTGATAATTTTTTTATCTTTATTCTTTCTATTATTATTACATCATGATCAATTTAAAACTAAAGGAAAACGGTTATTTAAACAAACGGTACCAATACCTGAAAAAAGATTTTGGCGTTTTCACAGGTATTAGCCTTGGTATATTTTTATTTGTTCTGTTTTTTCAACCGTTTTCGCTTGCCAAGTTTGATTTTAATAACCGCATGCTGTTTGTTGCCGGGCTTGCCGGAATAGTTTTCCTGGTAACGCTTATTGTTCGTGTATTCTTTTCCGTATTTATTATTAATATCTCCGATGACAACCAGAATAACGAACTCACTTCTTATATCAATGGATTTTTAATTTGGGCATTAAGCGCTGTTGGTTTCACTTTTTATATCCGGTATATAGGATCAGTTGATCTCACATTTTATATCATGTTCAAAATAATTATAATTTGCCTGCTCCCTCCACTTATTTTAAAAATACGTGATGATTATAAACTGCTAACCCAACAAAATATGTTGCTTCATGAAGAATGCAAAATATTAAAAAACCGGCTCAAAATATTTGAAGAAAACACCTCCGTGCAAAATATCTTATTTACTTCTGAGCATGGCACCGAAAAAATAAATCTTCCGGCATCCAGCGTGATAATGATAAAATCTGCTGATAACTATGTTGAGGTCATTTATAAGGCCAACGGCAATTTTAAGAAGGAAATGATCAGAAATACCATGAAAAACATTGAACAACAGGTAAAAAAACATGCAAATTTCATCCGCTGTCACCGCACAACCATTGTAAATATCTTTTATGCTGAAAAACTTTACAGAGAAAACAACAATTATTGGTTGAACATCAAAGACTATAATGAACAAATACCTGTATCACGGCAGTATTTAATATATATTAAAGACGCCATGAACATCCAAAAGGGGTAAATAACACCTACCCCTGTGATTTGGCAATGGCCACCAATATCTTTAATACACCCACATTTTCTTTATGCTAATCCCATTAATTTGCATTGGCCTCTAACGGAGTATATCTTTGTGCCAAGTTAAACTTAAAAAACAAAAATCATGAAAATACTATTAATAAATCCGAAATTCCCTGATACTTACTGGAGCTTTAAACATGCATTAAAATTTATATCAAAAAAAACTTCCAATATTCCGTTGGGTTTAATAACGGTTGCTTCAATATTACCAGACGAATGGGAAAAAAAATTAACAGATGTCAATGTTTCCAAACTGACAGATAAGGATATTGAATGGGCTGATTATGTAATGATCAGCGCCATGTCGGTTCAAACAGATTCAGTAAAACGTATTATTGAACATTGTAACCAGTTGAAAACTCCAATTATTGCCGGTGGCCCATTATTTACCGAGGAATTTGAACAATTCCCCGATATTGACCACATGGTGCTCAACGAAGCAGAAATTACCCTGCCCCTGTTTTTAGAAGATATGAAAAACGGGGAACCCAAAAGGATATATCAATCAAATGAATTTTCTGATATGGCCAATACCCCTATTCCTGATTATTCGCTTTTAAAACAAAAAGAATATGCTACTGCAGGAATTCAATATTCCAGGGGATGCCCGTTTGACTGTGAATTTTGTGATATTACTGCTTTGTTTGGCCACAAAGTGCGCACTAAATCTTCATCACAAATAATTGCTGAATTGGATAACCTGCGTGATATTGGATGGAAAGGAAGAGTGTTTTTTGTAGATGATAATTTTATTGGGCATAAAAAGAAACTCAAAGACGACCTGTTGCCTGCCATAATCAATTGGATGGAAAAGAACGGAAACCCGTTTATCTTCACAACCGAAGCCTCTATTAATCTTTCTGATGACCAGGAACTGATGAATATGATGGTAAAAGCCGGTTTTTCTAAGGTATTTGTAGGCATTGAGACACCAGATGAAGATAGCTTGAAAGAATGCAATAAAATCCAGAATAACAACCGTAACCTGGTTGACTGTGTGCATGCCATACAAAAATCAGGTATTGAAGTTATCGCAGGGTTTATCGTGGGGTTTGACAGCGATCAACCCAATATTTTTCAGCGGCAGATTGATTTTATCCAAAAAAGCGGTATCATCACTGCAATGGTAGGGTTGCTTAATGCCCCACGGCTTTCAAAACTATACAAACGCTTAAATAAGGAAGGCAGGTTAATTGACTCTTTTACAGGCGACAATACCAATTACTCCATGAACTTCGTCCCGGTAATGAATAAAGAAAAATTAATGGAAGGATACCGAAAGATTGTACATGATATATATTCAAACAAAACCTATTACAAACGGGTAAAATGGTTCTTAAAAAACTATAAATCACCTTTTAAAACGCACAGTAAAATAAATCTTACTATAATAATAGCCTTACTGAAATCTTTTTTTTATATCGGTATCATTACAAAAAGCCGGAAATATTACTGGCAATTGTTGTTTTGGAGTTTATTCAATAAACCAAGCACATTTCCCCTGGCCATAACATATAGCATTTACGGCTATCATTTTAATAAGATTTTTAAGTAGAGACGCACGGCCGTGTGTCTCTACTTAATTTTTTATATATTTGAAAAAAATTTATTTATAAACATTTATAAATATTTAAAATGCCTTTATGTCCTGATTATCATCAATATTAATCATACGGGCATTGCAGCGTACCGATAAGTAGGACGGCAACAACGATTTGCGGTTTTTCGGTTGTAGCCAATGCGAGAAGGCCCCATTACAGCAAGACAGGGATAGATAATGGAGTTAACAAAAGAACAATATGACATCATCAACTCGACTGGCAATATCAAAATAAATGCTGTTGCCGGGTCTGGAAAAACCACGACTATTATTGAGTACGCACAAGCTCGTCCAAAGCAAAGTAAGATACTCTACCTTGCTTTTAACAAATCAGTAAAACTTGAAGCAACTAAAAAATTTGCTGACAAAGGATTAGATAACGTAAAAGTTGAAACTGCCCATTCCATTGCTTATAAACACATTGTATTCAAGAATAATTACAAAGTAAGACCACGGGGATACAAAACTCACGAAATTGCAGAATTACTTGGATTGGAAGGAAATGGAGAAAAACACGCTGAATACATTGCAGCCAATCACATCAATAAATTCATTTCCTATTTCTGTAATAGCGAAAAGAAAAGGGTCCAAGACTTGAATTATTTAGAAATCATTTCTGATCCAAAGGCAAAAGCATTTGTTTCAAATTTTTACGAATACATTGAAAAGCAAACCAGAATGCTTTTGAGTAAGATGGACAAAGGTGAGATTGAAATTACCCACGATTTCTATCTCAAGAAATTCCAACTATCTAACCCAAAACTTAACTATGACTACATCCTTTTTGACGAAGGACAAGACGCTTCTGCGGCAATGCTTGATGTTTTTTTCAAACAAAAAGCTACCAAAGTTATTGTGGGCGACACACACCAACAAATTTATGGCTGGCGTTTTGCAATAAATTCACTTGAAAAAGCTGATAAGAAAAATGCTGAAATGATTTTCTCAACTGTTCACCGCTGCAAAGGAATGGAGTATGATGCCATTCAAATTGTCAATGACTTTATTTCAGAAGAAAAATTGGAAAAATTTGTACCCGACATCAGAAAAGACAACCTGAATTTTAGAAAACTGAATGAAGAAATAAATCTTTTGTATGTAGCAATTACAAGGACTAAGAGCAGTATTCATATTCCTGAGACCTTGATGCCTGTTGACTTTCCGCCATCAAAACAAATCCACATACCGCGAGTTGCAAAAAAAGATGAAGGACAGGTATCAAAACCAACAGCAATAGATAAAACAAAAGTTAACGGCACTGAAAAAGCATATTCGGTAGATGAAGTCAGGACACGACACAAAGACGCTTACAAGCCCTGGACACAAGAACTTGATGACGAACTGACCATAATGTATTGCGAAGGAGTTAATGTTAAAAACCTGGCAATACACTTTGGACGAACAAAGGGAGCAATCCGTTCAAGAATAAAGAAATTGGAACTTAAAAAACTTTACGGATAAAGGATTGAGACAGAGAAAACTCAAACTGAATCGGTGAATTTATATGAATAGTGTTTATGTTTGTAATGAGTTTTACAAAAGTTTCTGCCCACATTAATATTTGTAAGCGGAAACAAAAATTAAATTATTATTATGCAAAAACAAAATTCGAAACACACTACTTTGATTTTTCGGTAGCTTAATTTAATGTTTAACTTGTAGACTTATTTTAGGACTAAACATTTGGCAGAATCGCAAAAATTCACGATTTTTGTAATAAAAAGTGATTATGAGAACAATAGATAATATAAAAAACAGGTTGATTGATAAAATAATGGTCACCAATAACGAGCAATTACTTAATGCGATTGATGGCATCTTTAATTCAACTCAGATAGAGGATAAACTATATATAGATTCAGACCAAGTTGAGATGTTGTTGATGAGTGACAATGATATTAAACTTGGCAAGTTGGTTTCAGAAACTGATTTGAAGAAAGCTGATTCTAAATGGATGGATTAAAAATATTTTGGACTCAAACAGCAATAAAACAAAGAGACCGTGTTTTCGATTATTGGAACAATAGGAACAAGAGTAATCGTTATTCTCAAAAGCTGAATTTAGCAATTAGAGAAAGGACTGAACTGCTCAAATTTCAACCTGAAATGGGAAAGAAAACAAATTTCGGAGAAACAAGAGCAATTATCATGACACATTATAGTATTTTATACAAAATGGATAAAGCTAAGATTATAATTACTGGATTTTGGGATAATAGACAAGATATGAAAAAACTCCTTCAATTTTTAAAAGAATCATAGTAAATTACTCTATGACACTCAAATTTTAAAAATAAAATATGAGTAAAGTATATCCTAAAGATTTTATCGAAGAGTATTTAAAAAAGCAGATTGGTCAGATAATTGAAGAAAATCATCCATATTTAGCATTTTCTTTGATATCAAGTTTACAAACCGTTTTTAGAGGTAGATTAATGTGGATTAATTATAATACACATACCGCCAATCGAGTAGGCGGCTGCCTCCGAAAGCCCGTAGCCAGTACACCTCTCACAGTGCTCAGCGTACCGACCGGTACTGAGCGGTTCACCCCGTGAAATGCGAAGCAATTTTTGCAAAGCAGAAATTATTTAACGGGGTGAATTGAGACAGAGAAAACTCAAACTGAATCGGTGAATTTATATGAATAGTGTTTGTTTTTTAAAGGTCATACAGAGCTCGGGGCAGTCTCAAAACCATAAAAAAAAGGATTGAAGAAATACAAGAGGTTTATTAATAGTGTTTTATGTCGATCTTTATTGTTTTGCGGTGAATTTTTCGGGTTAACCTGTAAGTTATACACTATTTCCTGATGCGTTGTTCCCTTGTCCATGTTTCTTTTCGTCCAAGCCAGCGCATACCCATGATATAGCCTTTCAGGTACAGCGTATTGTTATCTTCCTCAAACCACATGTATGCCTCATAGAAATTGCCGCTTTCCGGATCATAGACTTTGCCGCCAGACCATTCCTTTTCGCCGGCATTGTATTCAAACTCCTTAATGATCTCCAACCCTAAAATATTCCTGGACCGGAGTGAAGCATCAGGATTGTTTTTATCTTTTTTATCCCGCTCTTCCTTATCCCTTATCCAGGCAATTTTACCATAATATTTCCCATCATTTTTTTTATAAATTTTGATTTGGGAGCGTCCGTCTTTGGTTAACCAGATACCGACGAGCTGGTCTGCTCGCGCGTAAAGAGAACAAGGAAGCACTATCAATAAGATTAATAATAGATACCGATGAGTATTTTTAAATATGTTCATGATATATTATTTTGTGTCTGGTTGAGAAAAATCGAATGAAAATAAATTCAACTCCATAGAACCTGGCCATAACAAGGCCTTTGACTCGGCTTATTCAGGTATCAATTTTCAATGATTTAACATTTAATTCTTTGCCCTGTAAGATATTAATTCGTGTATGCTGACAAAATGGGCAAACAGAAAAATGCTCTTCCATATAAAACTCTTTTTCGCATTGTTGGCATCTTCCTTTTGCAGGTATCAGCTGTAATATATAATGAGAATTTTCAAGGAGAGTATTTTTAATGGCCTCTTCCATGGCAAATTCAAGAGCTTCTACAACAACTCCGCTCAGTGCCCCTATTTCTATTGTTATTTCTCTGACAGATTTTGCTTTATTTTGTTCTGCCTGTTCTTCAGCTATAGCAACTATATTTGTAGCGATTGATAATTCGTGCATTATTATTAATATTTAGCCACTAAAGGCATTCTTCTTCCACTTCCAAATGCTTTTGATGATATTCTAAGCATAGGAGGTGCCTGGTAGCGTTTAAATTCATTTTGGTTTATCAGGCGTACAATTTTGTTTACAAGGGCTGCATCAAACCCTTCCCCTGTAATAGTATCCACGGGTTTTTGTTCTTCAATGTAATGATACAATATCTGGTCCAATACTTTGTAATCCGGTAAACTATCCGTATCTTTTTGATCGGGTTTTAATTCAGCCGACGGAGGTTTTGTGATAATATTTCCCGGGATGACTTCACTGTCTTTATTAATATACATCGCCAATCTGTACAAGTCTGTTTTATATACATCTCCAAGAACCGATAATCCTCCGGCCATATCTCCGTATAATGTCCCGTATCCAACAGCAGCCTCACTTTTGTTGGAAGTATTTAAAAGAATATTCCCGAATTTATTTGATATTGCCATTAGCAGGATGGCTCTTGCCCTGGCCTGAATATTTTCTTCTGTTATATCTTCCTTCACATTTTGGAATAAAGGCTTCAATATTTTTTTAAATTCATTAAAAACAGGTTCAATGGGCACAATGTCATATTGAACACCCAGGTTATTTGCCAGCTCAATGGAGTCACTCACGGAATGTTCAGAGGAGTATTGACTGGGCATTAACAATGCCCTTACATGCTTAGCCCCCAATGCTCTTTCAGCCAGCACAAGCGTAACAGCTGAGTCTATCCCGCCAGAAAGCCCAAGCACAGCAGTTTTAAAATTCATTTTACCAAAAAAATCACGTAAGCCCAGGATCAAAGCATCGTGGATGCGCGGGATGGGAATTTCATCAATATTAGCAGGCCGTGGTGGCATTTGCGCCAATTGATCTGTATCAATGATGGTAAAATCTTCTTTAAATAAAAGCATTTCATGCACTATGTCTCCTTTGGAATTAACAACCAGCGAATTACCAGGAAATATCAATTCGGTTTGTGCTCCGGCCTGGTTGACATATATTAATGGAATTTGATATTTGCGGGCATTATTCATGAATATTTGTCTTTTATCATTTACCTGGTTGTATGCAAAAGGAGAAGCAGCTATATTGATCATTATGTCGGCTCCCTGATCATAAAGTCTTTCCATGGGGGCAGTTGTATATAAGTTACTTCTCCCCATTGGTGACATAGCAGGTTGTTGCTCCCATATATCTTCACAAATGGTTAAAGCAATATTAACTCCTTTAAATGATATGGTTTCAAACTGAGTATTTGACTCAAAATACCGGTATTCATCAAAAATATCATACGTGGGCAATAAAGTTTTATGCCGTATTGCCAAAATTTTTCCTCCTGATAACAGGCATGCAGAATTATATAAAGGCTTTCCTTTTTTATTCTCATTGATTAAAGGGGCGCCTACAATTGCTGCTGTCCTGGTACATTCCTTAGCAATTCGTTGTAAAGAAGAATAACACTTATCAATAAAGTCTTTATGTTCGAGTAAATCCTGAGGAGGATAACCACAAACAGAGAGCTCGGAGAAAACAACCAAATCTATGTTTTGTTCGGAGGCTGATCGGATATGCTCAAGGATTTTTTGTGCATTTTTATCAAAATTTCCTATATGATAGTTCAGTTGTGCTAATGCAATCCTCATACTATAAAAGTATCGTCACAATTTAAAAAATGAAACATCTTAGAAAACGATTCCCAACCGTAATGAAAGATTGATGAGCTTGGATTTATCATCCGGAACTTTATTGGTTGTAACATCCATAAAACCGTTTTGAAAAATCAATCCCATACATAATGCTGTAGATCCTCCAAGTGAATACTCTATTCCGCCCCCAAAATAATACGAAGCATTGAACAGTGCAACATCATCCTGAATATTTTGTTCTTTATTTTCAATTACCATTTTAGAGCTTACATTGAATTCTGCCATTGTGCCCACATGCGCATAAAATTTCATATATCCGATTTCGTTGGATAAAAATTTAAGTCCAATCGGAAGTTTAACATATTGTAACTTGTATTTATATGTTGCATCTGTTTTGGTAGCATCATCATCTAATGAAGAAAACGTTATGGTATCATATTTAATATTTCCCCTGACGTTATTAAGATTTATGCCTGTGTTAAATGCATAATTTTTTGCAAAGAAATAATCAAAGAAAAACCCAAAATTAAATCCCGCACTAACCCCTTCAGGATCAGAATTATCATTTACAACAGAAAACCAACTCAATTGAGGGTCGGCGTTAATACCAAAGCGAAGTCCACCGTCATCACCTGCATGTATGTTTGTCCCGAAACAGGCAACCAATAAAACAATAAGTAATTTCTTCATAATTATTTTTTTTAGATAAGCAATTCTGTTCGTTTTACAAATATAAAAAAGAAAAGGCATTCGGTGTATTAAAATCATAAAAAATATTCAATATTTTTACATATAAAATATTGATTCATATTCAAACGTTTCTATCCAGTATAGTTCAAAAAAAAATTAAATGATTATATTGCAGCAAAATTTTAAACATAAAAAACCAATGAGAGTACATATTTTAAATCTTTTATTTGTTTTAATAATTTTTTTATTTTCATGTAACAAAAAAGAAAGAAAAGCAGACATTTCAGAAATCGACATGGAAATAAACATCCAGCGTCTTGATCAGGAGTTATTTGATGTTGATTTTGATACATTAAACCGGCATATTGCTTTTGTGAAAAAAAAATACGGCGCTTTTTTCACCCTGTATACCCGGAATGTTATCAATATCGGGCATCCTGACAATAAAGCTTTTCCTGTTTATTTGAAAGATTTTTTAACAGATGAATACATTAACAAAGCATATAATAAAGTGAATGAAATGTATTCTGATATATCTGAAGAAGAAGAAACCCTGGAAAAAGCATTTAAACGATACAACTATTTTTTTCCTGACAAGAAGATTCCCGGGATTTATACTGTCATTTCAGGATTTAATGAATCTGTATTCGTCAGTGAAACATCTATAGGAATTTCATTGGATAAATATTTAGGGAAAGAATGTGTATTCTATAAGCGTCTCGGATGGCCGATTTATTTAATAAATAATATGACCCGTGAAATGATATGCCGCGATGTTATGCATTCGTGGGGACTAACAGAATGGGAGTTTAGTGACAGTATAAATAACAATGTGGTCAATAATATGCTCTACAATGGGAAGATACATTACTTTGTAAACAAAACACTTCCCGGACTTCCTGAACATATAGTGATGGGGTTTACCGAAGATGAAATGAAATTTTGCAGGAATAATAAAGAACAAATGTGGACCTACCTGATTGAGCATAAAATACTCTTTAGCACCGATTATATGGATGTTCGAAGATATACTTCCGAATCCCCTTTTACTCCCGGTTTTCCAAATGAATCTCCAGGACGTGCAGCAAACTGGATCGGTTATCATATCATTAAAAGCTATATGAAAAACAACCCTGATGTTACGGTCAAACAACTCATGAATGATAACAATTACCAACAAATCCTCAATGCATCAAAATACAAGCCATAGCTGATGCTGCAACGTGTCAAAAGAGATTAAAAGAAAGAAAATTGCTACACATGGAAGTGACATAATGTCATTCATCAATCCAAAAATAATGCCATTATGACTTATTTGGCATCCGGTATAAAGTCGGGTGTTTGGATCATAATGTTCGGTAACGAAAATGCGCAGTTTACTGGCGTAAATGAGCAATTTTGGGGCAAGCGTAACGAAGCCTGCCCCGTAAGGAAGAATGACTGTATCGGGGTTAGCGGACATTATGGATAAACATGCTTTTGTTTCTGGCAGGAAATTTGATTGCAATTAGGTAAAATTGTACACATAAAAGGATAATTAAAAAACAAAAACGGTATATTACTAAGTAAACGGAAGCTGTCTAAAAAGCATAATGATATGCTTTAAATCTTTTTAGATGGCTTTTGAGACAATTTCATAAAAAATAAAGACATAATAAAAACTTAAACTTAAAACGATATAAACCATGAATATTAATAATTTTACCATAAAAGCACAGGAAGCAATTCAGCAGGCATTCACCATTGCAGGGGCAAAAAACCACCAGGCAGTGGAAACGGGGCATTTGCTAAAAGGCTTGTTTCAACAAGAAAACAATGTGACGAGTTATTTGCTGAAAAAACTGGGTGTGCGTGCTGAGAATGTTGAAAAAGCTGTTGAACAGATCATTGAATCCTATCCAAAAGTAGAAGGCTCCGGAGAACAGTATTTATCCAGAAATGCCAATAAAACATTACAAAAAGCCGTTAACCACTCAAAAGATTACGGCGACCAATTTGTTACGATTGAACATATATTACTGGGGTTATTGGATGCCGGGGATAACATTTCTCAATTATTAAAAGACAGTGGCGTAAGCGAAAAAGAATTAAAAATGGCCATTGATGAATTAAGAAAAGGAGAAAAAGTAAAAAGCCAGACTGCTGAAAACACATTTGATGCTTTGAACAGATTTGCAGTCAATTTAAATGAACAGGCCAGGAATGGAAAGCTTGATCCTGTCATCGGACGAGAAGAAGAGATTCGCCGTGTTTTGCAAATATTATCACGGCGTACAAAAAACAATCCGATCCTTATTGGCGATGCAGGGGTTGGAAAAACAGCCATTGCAGAAGGGATTGCACACAGGATTATAAGCAGCGATGTACCGGAAAACCTCAAAACCCGTCAGCTATATATGCTCGACATGGCAGCATTGATTGCCGGAGCAAAATACAAAGGAGAATTTGAAGAACGATTAAAAGGAGTTGTAAAAGAAGTTGTGGATTCGAATGGCGAGGTAGTTCTTTTTATTGATGAGATACATACATTGGTTGGCGCCGGCAAAGGCGAAGGTGCAATGGATGCAGCAAACATCCTTAAACCTGCACTGGCCAGAGGAGAACTAAGGGCAATCGGGGCAACCACCCTCAATGAATATCAAAAATATTTTGAAAAAGATAAAGCCCTTGAGCGGCGTTTCCAGACAGTAACCATTGATGAACCTGACACATCAAGCGCTATCTCTATTTTACGGGGCATTAAAGAACGCTACGAAACCCATCACCGGGTGCGTATTAAAGATGAAGCAATTATCAATGCAGTGGAATTATCACAGCGCTATATCACCGACAGGTTTTTGCCTGATAAAGCCATAGACCTGATTGACGAGGCCGCTTCGAAATTACGCCTTGAGATCAATTCTGTACCCGAAGAGATTGATAACCTGGACAGAAGAATACGACAACTTGAAATTGAACGCGAAGCCATTAAGCGTGAAGGAGATAAAAACAAAGAAAAAGAACTGAACAAAGAAATTGCTGATTTATCAGAGGAGCGGAATAACCGGAAAGCGAAATGGCAGGAGGAAAAAAACCTTATCGAACAAATTCAAAAAACCAAAGGCAATATTGAACAATATAAGATTGAAGCTGAACGGGCAGAACGTGAAGGCCTGTACGAACAGGTAGCTGAATTAAGATATGGAAAAATTAAACAGGCAGAAGAAGAAATTGTTCATTTGCAGCAGGAATTGGAAAAATTACAGGTTAAAGGCTCCTTAATAAAAGAAGAAGTGGATGCCGAGGATATCGCGGAAGTCGTTGCACGGTGGACAGGCATTCCGGTCAGCAGAATGCTGCAAAGCGAACGCGAAAAACTATTGCACCTGGAAGACAATTTACACAAACGGGTTGTAGGACAACATGAAGCCATTGTGGCTGTATCGGATGCCATCAGAAGGAGCAGGGCCGGATTGCAGGATCCTAAACGCCCCATTGGCTCATTTATCTTCATGGGAACAACCGGCGTAGGAAAAACAGAACTGGCCAAAGCATTGGCAGAATTCATGTTTGATGATGAAAACCTGATGACCCGTATTGACATGTCCGAATACCAGGAACGCTACTCTGTATCAAGACTTATTGGCGCCCCTCCCGGATATGTTGGCTATGAAGAGGGTGGACAGCTTACTGAAGCCGTCAGACGAAAACCATATTCGGTTGTGTTACTCGATGAAATCGAAAAAGCACATCCGGATGTGTTCAATATATTATTACAAGTACTTGATGATGGAAGGTTGACAGATAATAAGGGCCGTATTGCTAATTTTAAAAATACGATCATTATCATGACATCCAATATTGGTTCGCAGATCATTCAAAAGAACATGGACAACCTGAATGAGGCCAATAATGATGAAATATTTGAAACCACGCGCAAAGAGGTTATGGCGCTCATGAAACAAAGCATTCGCCCGGAATTCCTGAACCGGATTGATGATATTATTATGTTCAGGCCATTGACCCGTAAAGAATTAGAAGATGTTGTAGAGCTTCAGTTTGACCATGTCAGAACCTTGCTCAATAACAATGGGAATCTGGAGATAACACCAAAACTCAAAGAGTGGGTGGCAACCGTTGGATTTGACCCACAATACGGAGCAAGGCCGGTACGCAGGGTCATCCAGAAAAACATACTCAACGAACTTTCAAAACAAATACTGGAAGGAAACGTAACACCAGACAAAAAAGTTACAGTGGACATTAAAGATGATAAAGTCGTGTTTAAGAATGAATAACAGACTATTATCATAATTAAAAAACCCCGGGAATCCCGGGGTTTTTTTTAAAATATTTAAAAAGATATTGTTGATTAATAATTTTCATCTTCAACATCTTCTCCTGTTCCATAATACAAATCAATCCTATAAATTGACCCGGGTTTTGCATCGTAAATACTTCTGGTTTCTGGATAATAATTATTTCCTGCCCCCATGAATGAATGTGATGCTGTTTCATCTAAACCATCACCGTCATAATCATTTACATTATTAATGTATCCCTGTCCAGGATTCATAATAACATAAGATTCAAGATTTCCCGAATGATTTATTTCACCTTTAATGATTGCACCGGATCCATATCCTGCAAGTGTAGTGACAGTAATAGCAGGAGGTGAGGTAGCTACATAACCTTGTCCCCCATCATTGTTATATCTTGAAACAGAAAGAATTGTGCTGTCTGTAGCGCTAATAGTTATACTATCAGCAGAGACATACGTTTGTTTTAACTCATTATTAATCACTGTTATCACAGGTGGATAAGCAGTAGCCAGGCCGCCTGTTTCATAAATGGTATCACCCCTGTTCCAGGTAGAGTAAAATGTACCATTGGAAAGTTTGATATTGGCTAACCAATTCCTGTTTCCATCAAATGAAACATTACTATTAACAATATCATCATCATATTCGTTTTCAATGTAATGATTATCATATACAGAACCTTCGGCTGTAATTTTTGGAGACTCCCTGTAATCAGAACCACCGCTTTCAAGCATTATATAATATTGAATTTCAAATTCCAGGTCTATTATTGCCTGGGTCTGCATTCCATTGCCTGTAAGGTCAAGGGTAGGCGCCTGGGTGTATTTTCCATTTGATGTATAAATAGAGGCACCTGTAATGGATTTGCTTCCCGGATCAATCCATGCCCGGACAGAATCAATGTTCCCGTCAGGATCAGGAGAAAATTCAAAATACCTCCAACCCGTACTGTCATATTTACCCCCATAAACCCGTTCAAGAGCAGAATAGTCCAAATTGGATGGTTTGGGGCTTGTTGAGAAAGACAACCCGCTTCCAACGGTAGTTGGGGCTGCCACACTGACATGAACACTGGGAACAACATCCAGTGCATCAGGATTTCCTGAAAAATCAAATACTTTATCAATTTGTTGTACCGAATAATTGAGTTTTGTATTGGTATTTTCAAATACTGCTGCAGTTTGTTTAGCTTCAATTACCGGGTACGTGACATATAAATTATCTTGTCCTTCTGCACTAACCGGTACATATATTGAATACATTCCCTGTGCATCTGTTGTACCAATAAAGGAGTAATCATAATCTCTAACATTACCGTCATGATTATACCGGCTTACTTTTACCATTGTTCCTTCAGGGACTACTTCCTTTTTCCTGTTGGTAACATCCGTTTCAATGGTTAATTTACCTTTTACGATGGCTACTTTTGTAGAATCTGAGGTAGAATAAATAGGTACATTAATTGTTTTTTGTTTTTCCCTGAAATTTGTTGGAGCAGATCCAATGTCGGTAGAAACCGAAGTATAGCCATCTTTCCTGACGATTACGATAGAATTGTCTCCAATATTGACATCGTTAAAGGTAACGATTCCATCGGCATTGGTGTTGGCTGACAAGACTTCTCCATCTTTGTCTGTTGTTTTTACCTGAGCGCTTGAAACGCCTTCTTTTTCAAGTGTTGCCCCGTCATACACATGTACAATAAGGTCAAACAATTGTTGTGCCTCAAGGGCATCTTTTTCTGTGAACTTGTCTTTTTTACATGAAGAAAGGATGAGTAAAAAAGATGTGAATAACAATAAAATGTTGATAATTGTTCTTTTCATGATTCATTGAATTTAAAGTTAATTAAATGGGTATGATTGATTTTGCAAATTAAAAGCCGTAACCGAGTGTAAAATAAAAACTATGAGACCAAAGGTTTTCTTTGATGTCATTATGGTCAATATAGCTGTAGCCTTCTTTGGTTAAGGTAATGCTCCTGTGGTAACGAAGGTCTAGTAACAACAGCCCGAAGTCTGTATCAAGCTCAATGCCTATTCCTGCTGTAGCTCCATAAACCAGCGGTTCATAAAGCTCTGTCACTTCTTCGTACCGCTCATTGGATGTCCATACACCATTAGAACCTGAAACAAAACCTATATAACTCTGCCTTAATTGTGTATAAATATTGTATGAAACATCAGGGCCGATATAAACAACAGGATTTCCACCAATATCTAAAGGGAGTTGAGCTTTAAATAATAAGGGAACGTACAAATTGTTCAATGTTACCTTATTTTTTATAAATTTTGGATCAACCGGTAAATTAAGTCCAAACCGGCCTTCATGCTCCAGCATTAAATAGCTTCCCCCGAATTGACTGAAATATGCTTCCAACTGAACGGAAAACTTATCATTAAAAGGGTATTCGACATAACCACCCCCAATACCACCGGGAATAAAGCTGTTCGTGAATTCTGATGTCATCTTCATTTCATTGATAAATCCACTCATCGTCAACCCCGCTTTTACTCCGAAATTTATAGGAATCCCGGAAGAACCTGTACTTTCAGTTTCCTGGGTAAATACCTTTACATTTGTTATTAAAAACAAAACCACACTATTAATTACCAGGAAAGTAAAAAATCTTTTCATATTTCTTATTTTAAGCATTTTTTTGTAGATAATTTTTTTTAGGTGCAAATATATGATTATATTTTGATTTACGAATTATATTTTCAAAAAAAAATTATTGATTTATTATAAAGGAAAGCAATTTTTCCCGGAGAAACATTTAAAAACATAAAATATTAATTATCAATTTTCTAAATTTAACATATACATACGATACAAATAAAAAAAGGTTGTAATTGGATTAAACTATTTTGAATTACCTCCAAACTCCATTAAATAAGCTTTAATAAAATCGTCAATATCACCATCCATTACCGCCTGCACATTAGTTTTTTCAACATTTGTCCTCAAATCTTTCACGAGTTTATATGGGTGCATTACATAGTTTCTTATTTGCGAGCCCCATTCAATTTTCATTTTGTCTCCTTCCAGTTTTTCCTGTTCTTCTTTACGTTTTCGCAGTTCAAGTTCATATAAGTGAGAACGCAAAACCCGCATGGCATTGGCTTTGTTTTTTGCCTGGGAGCGTCCTTCCTGGTTTTCCACTACAATGCCGGAAGGAATATGTTTTAATCGTACTGCCGATTCTACTTTATTCACATGTTGTCCTCCTGCCCCGCTAGCCCTAAAGGTATCCCAAACAATATCAGCAGGGTTGACATTGATTTCAATGGAATCGTCAACCAATGGTGACACGAATACGGAAGCAAAAGAAGTGTGCCGCTTGTGGCTTGAATCAAAAGGAGACAACCGGACTAGCCTGTGTATACCGTTTTCACTTTTCAGGTACCCGTATGCATGATCTCCTTCTATCTCAAGGGTTACCGATTTAATCCCGGCTTCTTCACCGGTTTGCCGGTCTAATTCTTTAACGCTGTAACCATTTTTTTCTGCCCAAAAGATATACATTCTTAATAGCATTTCGGCCCAGTCCTGGCTTTCTGTTCCACCTGCACCCGGATTGATCTTCATGATGGCGCCCAAGACATCTTCTTCATTCTGAAGCATATTCCGCAATTCAAGATGGCCTGCCTTTTTCTCCGCTTTCATATACAAATCTTCAAGTTCTTTTTCTCCGGCTTCTTCTTCCATATAAAGCTCATACATCGTTTCAAGGTCATCAATCATAACATTTATTTCATCAAATGCACCGGTCCATTTTTTTAGATCTGCAATATATTTTAATTGTTCCTCTGCTTCTTTTGGGTTATTCCAAAAATCAGTTGCCTGGGTTAATTGTTCTTTATCCCAGATCAGGTTTCTTTTATTGTCAATGTCAAAGATACCTCCTCAGAGCATTCCGCCGCTCTTTAAGATGATCTATTTGTTCGTTCGTAATCATGATTCATTTAATTTTTTATTCTAATATATCAGACAAAAATAATAATTTTGAGGAATTTAAACATTATAAAATCCTTTTTATGTCTCATCAATTATCAGGTATTATAGCTCATGCCACAGGCTTTGACCCCATGCCCGTAAAGAATGTCATACATCTTTTGGAGTCCGGGGCCACCATTCCTTTTATCAGCCGTTACAGGAAAGAACAAATTAAAGGGATGGATGAAGTGGATGTAACAAAAATCCGGGATGAATTAAATAAATTTAAGGACATAGAAAGCAGAAAAGCAACAATACTGAAATCCATCGAAGCACAGGATAAACTTACACCCGAACTAAAACAGACGATTACAGAATGTTTTGATGCCCGTGAACTGGAAGACCTATATCTTCCTTTTAAACCCAAAAAAAAGACACGTGCAACCATTGCCAGAGATCATGGCCTTGAACCCCTGGCTAAAATCATTATGTTTCAAAAAGATTTTAATTTTCAGGAAAAAGCCAAACAATACATCCGGGACGAGATCAAAACAGTTGAAGATGCTTTGCAGGGCGCCCGTGATATTATTGCCGAATGGATCAATGAAAATCAACAGGCAAGAAAAAAACTTCGTCTTTTGTTTGAACGAAAAGCATGTATCACATCCAAATTACAAAAAGGAAAAGAAGAGGAAGGTGCAAAATATAAAGACTATTTTGCATGGGAAGAAAACATAAATAAATGCCCTTCTCACAGGATATTGGCTATGTTCAGAGGAGAACGGGAAGGGGTATTAAAAATCTTTGTTTCACCCCCTAAAGAACAAGCTGTTGAAATACTTGAAAGGCAATTTATCAGGAGTCCTTACGACATTGGCAAACAAATTAAAATGACAATCCAGGATGCTTATTCAAGATTATTAAAACCATCGTTGGAAAATGAGCAAAAAGCTAAATTAAAAGAATTTGCAGATGAAGAAGCCATCAAAGTGTTTGCTGTCAATTTAGAACAATTGCTTATGGGGCCGCCACTCGGACAAAAAAAGATACTGGCCATTGATCCGGGATACAGGACAGGATGCAAGATCGTGTGTCTGAATAAACAGGGGGGCTTATTACACAACGAGACCATTTACCCGCATCCCCCGCGGAAAGAATCCACGCTCGCCATGAAAAAAATATCATCACTGGTTGAAATGTTCCATATAGAAGCCATTGCAATAGGAAACGGAACAGCAGGAAAAGAAACAGAACAATTGATCAAAAGAATGAAATTCAACCGTGATATCCAGGTTTTTATCGTCAATGAGTCCGGAGCCTCCGTTTATTCTGCTTCAGATGTTGCACGGGAAGAATTCCCGGATTATGATATCACAGTAAGGGGCGCTGTATCAATTGGCAGGCGGTTGATGGATCCTTTATCCGAGCTGGTTAAAATTGACCCCAAAAGCATTGGAGTAGGACAATACCAACATGATGTGAACCAGCAACAATTGAAACACAGTCTTACCACCGTTGTTGAACGATGTGTTAATACTGTGGGGGTCCATTTAAACACGGCAAGCAAACATCTTTTAAATAATGTTTCGGGACTGGGACCTGTTTTGGCAGAAAATATTGTACAACACAGGCAAAAAAAAGGAATATTTAAAAGCAGGGAAGCATTGAAAGCAGTAGATCGCTTAGGAGATAAAGCCTTTGAACAATCAGCAGGATTTTTAAGAATTCCCGGTTCTGATAATCCACTTGATAATACAGCTGTTCATCCCGAGAGTTATCCTGTTGTCAAAAAAATGGCAAAAGACATTGGGTGTACTGTGAGTGAATTGATTAAAAACGAGGAAAATATTCAAAAAATTGATATCAATAAATATGTCACGGCCAAGACAGGACTTCCCACGCTAAGGGATATCGTGTCGGAATTATCACAACCCGGACGCGATCCGAGGGAAAAAGCGGCCATGTTTGAATTTGCCCCGGATATACATAAAATTGAAGACTTGAAAACCGGGATGGTGGTGCCGGGCATTATTACAAACATAACAAATTTTGGGGCGTTTGTTGATATTGGTGTAAAACAGGACGGGCTCGTGCATATCTCTGAACTGGCAAATGAATTCGTAAGAAATCCTGCAGATGTCGTGAAATTACATCAACATGTAACAGTAAAAGTATTGGACATTGATGTCCCGAGGAAAAGGATCGGTTTGTCCATTCGTTTAGCAAAGGAACCAAATTAATATTTTAAAATCACTATATATTATGCGGGCAATCATTCAAAGAGTATCAAAGGCATCTGTTTCCATAAACAACATAAAAAAATCGGAAATCGGCCAGGGATTATTGATTTTTATAGGCATAGAAGACAATGATCATGAAGAAGACATACAATGGCTAAGCAGGAAAATATCCGGACTGAGGATATTTTCCGACAAAGACGGACTGATGAACCTGTCGTTGAAAGAAGTGCAGGGCGAACTCCTGGTGATCAGCCAGTTTACTCTGCATGCCAGCACAAAAAAAGGAAACCGCCCCTCGTACATCAGGGCTGCAAAACCTGATAAAGCCATTCCCTTGTATCATCAATTTATTAAGCAATTACACCATGATACACAGCAAAAAATACAAACAGGTGAGTTTGGTGCCATGATGGATATATCATTGGTTAATGACGGGCCTGTTACAATATTTATTGACACCAAAAACAAAGAATAATACCAGTTGGGATACCTGCAAACCCCAGGACACGAGAAAAAGCATAACAGACTCAACGGTTAAATGTTTATAGCGGGATAGTTGTTTTTTATTGAACGGATGTACATTTTAAAAAACATTCATAAAAATATACTAACCATGTTCGTTATTTGAATAATTATCTTGATCAATATGGGATTAATTTATACCTTTGGCTTTTAAAATATATTATACATATTTAAAAAAAAATACTTTTTCATGCATAAAAAAACGATTATAAGTACTATTGTTGTAAGCGCTGTTGCCCTGATAATCGTTGCTTTTTTCCTTTTTAAAAAAAGTCATGTGCAATATACCAACGCGTTGAATGCTGTTCCGCTTGATGCTTTTTTCATTATTGAAGTCAATGATTTTCCATTATTGTCTCATAATCTTTTAGATGAAAACAAATTATGGGATAAATTTAAAAACATTCCTGATTGTAAACGATTTAATGAGACATTAACATTTCTGGATTCGCTTTACCGTTCAGAAGATTTTATAAAACAAATGTTCAATAATCAATCTTTAATTTTTTCAATGCATAAGAAAGGGCGTAGTGAAGTAGGCACGATTGGATATGTCAGTCTTCCTTATCCGGGTATGTACAATAAGATCAAAGAAGAGATCAACAAACATGTTTCAACGGAAAATATAAAAGAAAGAAAATACAGTCAGACCACCATTTATGAGGTAAAATACCCTGTTCGGGAAGGAGCATCATATACTTCTTTTTCATACACGATGTACAAAGGAATTTTTATACTCAGTTATTCATCAATCCTGTTAGAAGATGCTGTACGTCAGCTTAATTTAGATAAGGCCATAACAGACGATAAGAATTTTATAAAGACTGCCAAGACAGCAGGGAAAAAGGCTTCGGCAAATATTTACATAAACCATCAAAACCTGCCCGATTTTGTAAGAACATTTATTGATCCCGGCAAAAAAATACAAGGCATAAAACACATTGCCAATTGGACGGAATTAGATGTAAAAATTAAAAACGATGCGGCTCTGTTCAATGGTTTGAGTTATGCCAATGATTCGTTAAATTATTTTCTGTCAACTCTGGCAAACCAATCTTCACATGAGTTTAACCTTGAAAATGTTATCCCCTCGGTAACCGGTGGTTTTTTTGCATTAGGAATTAAAGATATTGAATTATTTCAAAAAAATCATAAACTCTATTTAAATAAATCCGGTAATATATCTTTTTATAAAAAGGTAAATGAGCGGTTTAAAAGTAATTATAAAACGACCCCCGAAAAATTCTTAAACAAATTTTTTAATACCGAGATAGCGCTTGTATTCACAAACTTTAAAAATTATTCACTTGAAGAAAATACATTTGTTGTAATGAATACAAAGGGCCAAAGCATTGCAAAAGAAGCACTTTTAGAAATCATTAACCAACATGCCCGGAAAACCGGCACATCTGAATCAGAATACATCAAAGAACATCAAATAGACCGGAATGAAACATTTAATATATACATGTTTCCGGAAAGCTCATTTATCCCTGCATTATTTGGAGAAATATTCAACCATAAATCATGCAATCATTTTTTATTTATTGATAATCATCTTATTTTTGGAAGTTCTGTAAAATCACTTGCCAGTTTTAAATACCGGCATACACTTGGAAAAACATTTAACAATAATATTATATATAAAAACACGGGTAAATATTTGTCATCACAGTCAAACTTTTATGCATACATAAATTTCGCAACCGGAAAATTATTCTTGTCTGAATATTTGAAAGATGAGATACTGGATTTTTATAATGACCATTATGAATTATTAAGCAATGCACAAAACTGCTTTTTACAAATCAGTTCCGAAGGAAATGAAATGTTTTATAATAACCTGTTTATAAAATACGATGACAAACTTAGGCAGACTGCAAATACGCAATGGGAAAGTGTTTTGGACACGAATGTATGGAACAAGCCAGCATTTGTTAAAAATCATCGTACCGGTGAAAATGAAATATTTGTCCAGGACCTGGATAATAATGTTTACCTGATTAATCCATCCGGGAGAACATTATGGAAAAAACAGATCAATGGAAAAATAATAAGCGATATTTACCAGATAGACTTTTATAAAAATGGCAATCTGCAAATGCTCTTCAGTACAAAAAACCACATTTATTTGCTCGACAGAAACGGGAACAATGTTGAACGGTATCCTGTTAAACTAAGATCACCGGCAACGACAGGGATTTCTTTGTTTGATTATGAAAAAAATAAAAAATACCGTATATTTGTAAGTTGTAAAAATAAAAAGGTTTATAATTATAATAAAGAAGGTAATTTATTGGAAGGATGGACATTTGGAAAAACCGAAACTCAGGTTACATCGAGTGTGCAGCATTTCAGGGTAGACGCAAAAGATTACATTGTTTTTGCTGATAAATACAGAATTTATATTTTAAATCGCAAAGGAGAAGAAAGAGTGGCAGTCAACAATCATTTTGCAAAATCAGTAAATAATCCTTTCTTTCCAGACATGGAAGGGCCAAATCCCCGTTTGGTTACAACTGACACAAATGGCACTGTTCAATTTATTTATTTCAACGGGAAAGGAGAACAGGTAAATATACACCCATATTCATCCAATCATTATTTTAAATATAATGATCTTGATGCCGATGGTACGAAAGATTATATTTTTGTTGACGAAAATAAGCTCGAAGCCTTTCAGCAAAACAAAGAAAAAATTTTTGATTATCAATTTCATCATCCCATTCAAACCGAACCTTTTTATTATGTTTTTTCTGAAAGAGACCATCGCCTGGGTGTGACAGATAAAATAACAGGGAAAATCTATTTATTCATGAGCAATGGCAAACTAACCGAAAACTTCCCATGTTCAGGAGTTACACCATTTAGTATCAATAAATTCAACGATTCTCAAAATAATTTTAACTTAATTGTTGGAAGTAGTCATAATTTTTTGTATAATTATACTTTATAAAATCAGATACCATGAAACAAGCATGATTATAAAAAGGAAAGAAAGGCATAAAGGATATAGAGGTATAGAGGATATAAGGGTCAACATACCCCTATCCTACACGCCCTCTAAACCTCTAAACTCAATCAACTCAATCAACTTAATTATAAATATATGAAATCACTACAATACAAAAACAGGAAATGGGTATATTTAATCTATACAAGTGCTGTTTTAAGCATTTTATTGATTTTGCATGCCTGTGTAAAAGAATATCATGATTACAGTAAATTTTCTGACCGGGCAGAATTGGATTCAAGAATCATTACACCGGTAGCATATGGAAACTTTACTGTTGAAGAATTGCTGACAGAATTCGACCAAAAAAACAGGGTTGACGTTTATGATGCGCCGGAAAAAGGATTGTTATATCTTGTTTATAAAACCGGTGACACCTCAAGAACAGGTATACAAGAATTTGGTTTTGGAGTACAACAATATACCGAGGGGTATGTAGCTTCCGATTACCCCAGCCTCGAAGACACCAACCAATGGGCAACGTATTTACCTCATACATTTGAAAAAAACTTATCATTACAGCTTGATGATGAAATCATTGACAGTATTATTTTAGACGAAATAACCCTTGAATTCAATGTAATATCTACCATTAAACATAACGGAACCATTACAATTGAAATGCCAACACTCAGGCAGGAAACAAACCCTTCTATGCATTACACCCACATAATAAATAATGGTTTGTCCGGATATAATAAAATAGTAACGCAAAATTTAAATAATTATACGTTGGGCGTCCGTCCAACCAATGAAATACCCGTGAATATAACCATTGATTTTGATAATTCCGGGAATGGTGTTGAGCCTACCGATTCAATCCATATTGAAGTTTCATTAAAAAATATATTATACAGAACAGCTTTTGGTTATTTTGGACAGGATACATTGATGGCAGAAGATTCGATAAACCTTGACATTGACCTGCTGGAAAGCATGAAACAATTTCATTTTGAAGACCCCAGGCTGTTTATAAATATAGACAATTCATATGGATTACCCATGCGGGTTGAGTTTGAAGATATGTTTACACGAAATGATTCCGGTACTGTCATTCCACTAACATTTAAAGAAAGTAATGCATTTGACATTAACTGGCCTGACCTGACACAAATGGGTGAATATGTGAATACCAACAGAACACTTAATGATGATAATCTCAATAATTTTGCCGATGCATTTAACAGCAACCCAAGTGTATTGCGCTATACAGTAAGGACGATATACAACCCTACAGGCACTGTTAATAGGAATGAATTCATACAACATAACAGCAATCTTATCCTGGGCAGTAGAATTGAACTGCCGTTTTATGGATGGACTGATAACAGCAGTGTAAGCGATACAATGGACTTTGATTATGCATCAACGTTTGAAGGAGATGAGTCTGTTATTCAGCGGTTAACATTGACCATTTCTACTGAAAATGGTATCCCTACGGATATTTTAAGCCAGGTATATTTAACAGATTCAAATCATAAGTATGTGGATTCACTTTTTGTTCCAACAACTGCCAATCCTGATGAATATCGCTTATTAACCAAAGCTGCTGTGATGGACAATAACTTTGAAGTCGTGGAGATAAGCAGTAACAAAATTTCAATCATTAAAGAAGGTAAAGAAATAGCTGAAAAATGGAAAAATGTAAAAAAAATGATATTATGTGCTTATTTTAAAACTTTTGAAGTAGATCAAAATAGAAACATAAAAATATATTCTGATCAGGAATTTAATATACAAATAGGCGCTGATATAGATTATAAAGTTGGAACTAATGATTTACAAGGCTTTTAATATCTTATTTAGACCCAAATAGATAAAAAATTATGAAACAAATAAAATTAAAAATACCTGTATTATTTATTTTGGTTATTTCTTTTGTAAGTAACATTTACTCACAAGAAGTCAACACCATGTACTTTATGGATGAAGTACCACAGGCAAATTATTTAAATCCTGCACGCCAGCACAGGTGTGATGTATATATTGGATGCCCACTGGCGGGGCCCTTAAAATATTCATATAATACAAATGGATTAACGTATAACAGTTTTGTTTCCCAGTCAACAACATTAAATGATTCTGTGATTACATTTTTGCATCCTGAGGAAGGAGACAAAGAAGCATTTTTTAATACATTAAGGCCGGTTAATTATTTAAACGAAGATGTATCCTTTAATTTGGCATCCATTGGCATTCGTTTCAGTGATGAATATTATATTACATTTGATATAAAAGAGAAATTTAATTCTTACCTCAGTTATCCCAAAGACCTGTTTTTGCTTCTTGGAGATGATGGAAATGCAAAAGGGGAAATGAATATGGATGGGTTAGGGTTGAGTTTTACGCATTACAGGGAATATGCACTGGGCATATCCCAAAAAATAAATGACAAATGGATATTTGGATTTCGTGGAAAAATACTTTTTGGAAAAGCCAATGTGTCATCGTTAAACAGTTTTAAAATCACCAGTGATATGGATGAGTGGTCAATCCCTAGCTCATCAATTAATATTAATGCTACACTGCCTTCTTTTATGGAAGTAAATTATGATGAAGATGGATATTTAAAAGATATATCTACTGATACCATAAGTTCATCAGATATTAAAAACTATATGTTTAACACCAGCAATTGGGGAGGAGCATTTGATTTCGGATTCATTTTCACGCCATCTGAAAAACTTGAATTTGACTTAAGCCTCATAGATATAGGAGCTATTTCATGGCGAAAAAATGTATATAATTTTGAGCAAAACGATGATTTAATATTTAGAGGAGCTGATTTAAATCACATGCTCGACTCCACTAAACCTGATGAAACCTTAGATACATTCAATTTACTCGGATCATCGTTTGGTTATACAACTCCTCTTGCCACTAAATTGTTTTTTGGCGGAAGGTATATCTTATCAGAAACAGTTAGCTTTGGAGTTATCTCGCGAACACAACTTTATAATAGCAAACTATACTCTCAACTTACAATGTCTGCCAACTTTAGAAGTAATTTCTTCTCTTGTGCAGTGTCATATTCTTTTATGAACAATCGGTATAAAAATATTGGCCTTGGGTTTAATTTTAAAGTGGGGCCCTTCAATCTGTATGTAATATGTGATAATGTCCCGGTTGAATTTAATGAAGTCAGTTTTAGTGATCCATCGGATAATGAGTTGCTCAATGATGGTTCTAATTCTTCCGGCGCTTCTATTAAAACCCAAAGCAGTGATGCTATACTGACACCGTACGATTTCCATGGATTTAACATTAACTTTGGTTTAAACCTTGAGTTTGGTTGTAAGCATGAAATTACCGACAGGCCTCTCATTGAATAAGTTCCTGTTATATAAATTTTAACTCAAAGAATAATACATTTATTTATTCGTTTCTTATTTAGTGTTTATATAAGTCCAACTTCTTTGTTATTGCTCAAAACTTAGATCAATAACAATGTATTAACAACACTTTTAAACGTATAAAATAAAAACAAAATGACAGGATTATTAAGAACTATATTAATAATTGCAGCTGTTTATTATATATTAAAACTATTGATAAAATATGTGATGCCATATGTTGCTAAATATTTTATTAAACGGATGCAACGTAATTATGGAGCACAATCAAGGCATTCTGACACAAAAAAAGAAGGCGAGGTTATCATAGAAAATAAGGATAAACGGGGCAATGAAAAGATATTTGATAAAAATGAAGGGGATTATATTGATTATGATGAAGTAAAATAAATGATGTTAAAATAAAATATCCCTTGTTACATTAATATTAAAAGCATAATCTATGGCCATTTGCTTTTTTTGGTAATACTGGTACAAAGGGATGTCAAATGTAATCGAAATATTCCATAATTCCTCTAATGTGTAATTAAGCTGTGGCGACATAAAAAAGACAACGCTCCCTGAATTAGGCACATTCTTCCATTCAGCATCAGTAATGTCTTTTGACAAATATTTATTTTTCCCTTTTATTTCATTGCGTATTTGCAATATAGCAGTCCAATTTTGACTTAACCATTCGAGTGAAGGAGGCAAATGCAAATGCTTACTTATAAAAAGAGATGTTGTGAGTGCATTTCCAAATTCATATTGTTTATGTTCATAAAAATCAGGAATACTTGGGAAGTTATGTTCATATTGTGCAATCAGAAAAAACCTGAGTGCCTGAAATGGAATTTCTTTAATGACATACAATTTCCCTACCACCCCATAGGCTCCTCCAGAAGACTGGGCTTCGGTAGCTAATTCCACCCCGTCTTTTGTTTGAGCATTATGGCGCAGTGGTATTTTTCCTCCGATTCCCAGCGTGGTTTCAAACCGTTTATCCAGGTTTGAAATTGCTTTATATTTCGCGGTGATTAATGCATTTGAAAAACCATTGCCAATTTCATTTGCTTTCACAGGAAAATACCTTTTTTTATCTATAAAATACCCGAATTCAGTTTCCAAAGTAAGTTTTTCTGTAATCCCATAAGCCAGGAACCCGCCTAAATAATCAAACAATGCCCTGTCAAATGTTGTTCCTTCTTTTTTTGTATATAACTCATCTCCAAAAAAATAACGGCTTGAAGTGCTGTGTTTATAAAATGAAGCAACACGTAATGAGTGCTTATTCACAACCCCCATGTTTAAATTCCCTCCTATGGGATTCCCCGGTGAGGTAAAACATTGAGAATATGTGTTTGATAACAGAAAGTGTAGCAGAAAAATATAGTAAATACAATATTTCATATGTTTATTTTTTATTTTTCAATGGTCATATGGAACCGCATGATTAAAA
>CAYMKE010000004.1:0-33098 GCA_964390955.1 uncultured Bacteroidales bacterium
AGGTATAGAGGTATTGTGGGAAGCTGAGAAGATTGAAAATAAGATATTTAGAATGGAACATGATATGTGGGAATACTAAAATAATTTTATTATATTTTATTTTACAAAAAAACCTGCTTAATTTAAGCAGGTTTTTTTATAGTAAAATTTAATTACTTAGTTTACTTAATATAGTCATATTTATATATATTTATTTCCTTTTTCAGCTTTTACATCTTCTAAAAAAATCTTGATTTTTTGTTCGTCGTCTTTTTTACATATCAGGAGAATATTATCCCTTTCCACTATAATTTGGTCATTTAGCCCATTAATAACAACAAGTTTATCGTTTGGCATCTTGATGATACAGTTATTTGTTTCATATGTCATTACATTGTTGCCATTAATTGCATTGTTGTTTTCATCTTTTTCCATATGGTTATATAAAGCACTCCAGGTTCCCAGGTCAGACCATCCAAAACTTGATGGAATCATGTAAACATTATCTGCTTTTTCCATAACAGCATAATCAATCGAAATGGGATTACATTCACTATATGTCTTTTTTATAAAAGAATCTTCACCGGTTGTATTATATATATCAATTCCTTTTTTGAAAAGGAGGTAAATATCCGGGGTGTATTTTTTAAGAGCTTCTATAATAGATGTTAATGACCAGATAAAAATTCCTGAATTCCAGAAAAAATCACCACTTTCCAGGAAAAGTTTTGCCATTTCAATATTTGGCTTTTCTGTAAATGTTTTTACCTTTTTTAAAATTTCATTTTGCCCACTATGAGCTTGTATATATCCATAGCCTGTCTCAGGGTGAGTTGGTGTTATACCAAGTGTAACGAGCGCCTCTTTGTTTTTAATAAAATCCAACCCTTTTGTTGCGATATCAATAAATTCGTCTTCTTTTAAAATAAGATGATCAGACGGGGTTACAATAATGTTTGCATTGGGATTTGATTTCTGGATTTTAAAACTGGCATATGTGATGCATGGAGCAGTATTTCGCATCATGGGTTCTGACAAAATTTGATTTTTGGTTATGCCTTCCAATTGCTCAAGGATTATTTCTTCATATTGTTGGTTTGAAACAATGAAAATGTTCTCTTTAGGAATAAAACGAGAAAATCGTTCATAAGTCATTTGGAGGAGTGTTTTTCCAACACCAAGGATATCTAAAAATTGTTTTGGGCGTTTTGTTCTGCTAAATGGCCAAAAACGACTTCCAACACCTCCGGCCATGATAATACAAAAGTTATTTTGATCCATAGATATAATATTTTCATTTTATGTCAAAAGTATAAATTTGTTTCTAATTATTCTATGAAATATAGCGATTATTTTCATGAGAATATTTATTCAGAATTTTCATTAAACCTGAATTTGTTGTGTTTGATATGATTGTTTTATACGGTACAACGTTAACCATTGAATTTGTTGTTTTTGATTATTTGTAAGGGTTTTAAAAAATTCTATAAGGGGTATTTTATATTCATACCCACCTTCCTGATGGCACCCGGTGCTTAAAACAACGGGGGCTGTTGTTCCTTCAGATAGTTCAAAAGCTTTAGTTAAACCGGGGATTAATGTTTTTTTAACGGATATATAATCAGACATTCCCAAATTGTTGGGTAGTTCTGTAATATTATATATGCTAAATGGTTGATGTAATGCATGGATGCCTTTATAATTCGTGTTTTTTAAAATTGTGTTATTTTTAAAAACATCATTGTTTTGTTGTATGTGGCCCCATAAATTAATTACAAAATCTGTAAAAACATCATTTGTCTTACCAAATGCATCAAAATAGTTTCCCCGCTGATCATTATTTGCATTATAGCCTTGGGAGAGTAGAACAGGTGGCACTGCCGATGCATCGTATTCGAATTGCAGTTCGCTAATAGCTTTTAATACATCATCTGAAGCCATCCATCCTCCGGCCCTGAATCCTTTAATTGGATTTAAGGGAAGATACTCTTGAAGTAGTTGGCTACAGAATGTAATGATTTTTTTAATTTCATTATAAGAATAAGCTGATAGAGGTACCCCACGACCATTTATTTTTTTCAGAATTTTTTTTTGGATTGCAGGAATAAAGCTTCTTGGGGTATAAAAGTCCGGTTTATTCCTGAAATTGACACCCGGTACAGCATCAATTAATTTTTTCCAACAATGAATATGCAGTGCAATTTCATCTCCATCATATATAAGATGGCTTATTCTTTTTGCTTTCCATTTTGGATATTTCAGGAAATATGAGGGGCAGATAAAATGGGTTATTGGAATATCCCTTCCTATTTGTTTTCTTACTTCATCCAGGTCACAAATATTTCTTAAATGTTCACCTTCCCAGTCTACACTAATGTTTATTAATACATTTTTCTTCATAGGCCTATTATACGTAAGTTTTGGCTATGATGTTTCGATAAGTTTTTCTTTTTTCATAATAGTTTCCATAACTGTCAAATTTCCAAACCCATTGTTCTTCATTAATTCCCTGGGGTATTGGAGCAAATATTAAAGTTTTCCTTTTTATTTCCCTGTTTTTTTTATCTAAGATTATTTCTTCATTATCGGTTATAAGACATGAGGGAAATGATTTTAATAGATCAATGTGATGTTGGTGAATTATTTTGCGAAGGGTTTGTATTTCCTGTGAAGTATAAATTTTATGCTTTTTTAGATAACTGATAATGATATCGTCTAATTGACTCATAATGTTTAAGGAAACGATAAAATCAGGAGATGGTGTAAATTGAAATTCAGGAGTTAAATGAAAATCTGTCACAGGTATTTTTTGATTATATTTTTTAAACTGTTTTACCATATTCACAATTTGTTCTATCCCTCCATTGGTAATATCTTTATATATTAAATGTATATTATGATATTTTTTAATCTTTCGTTTCGTTTTTTGTGGGTGACTGATGTCTACCAGGTAAACATCTTTGAATTTGTCAGAAAGATAATCAAGGGGAACATCTAATAACCAACCGCTTCCAAGTACATAAACCGAATCAAAGCGGGATATATTTGTTGTAGATTTTTTTATATATGCTTTAGTATTCTCCAGATGTGAATTCCAATTATTGTTTTCAATAATATATCGTTTCCATATACCATTTTGATCTTTTAAATACCCGTATTTCCATAAATAGAATTGTTGAAGTAAAAAATCTAACATTTTTTTAACAAAATGGATCATTTGTTTGTTAAAGTTTTTTATCATTGTTTTAAAATATAAATTTATTAATATTAATACCAGAATAGTAAATGTTTTGTTTTTTATACAGAACAAATTTAGATATTTTATATATTGTTATTTATTTTAAGATCATATATAATTATGAATATTTTTGAACATATAGGGAGATATTGTATTTTGATAAGCAAATGCTTTGTAATACCTGAAAAATATGGTGTTTTCAGGAAACAAGTTGTGCATGAAATGAATAATTTAGGCATTCGGTCAATAACCATTGTGGTGATTATTTCAATTTTTATGGGAGCTGTCATAACGATACAGACAGCACTGAACTTAGAAAATCCTTTAATCCCCAAATATTATATAGGCCTGGGAACGAGAGATTCAATGTTGTTAGAGTTTTCTTCTACTGTTGTAGGATTGATACTGGCCGGAAAAGTAGGGTCCAATATTGCATCAGAATTAGGATCCATGAGAATATCAGAGCAAATAGATGCGCTTGACATTATGGGGGTTAATTCAGCCGGTTATTTAATTTTACCAAAAATTATCTCAGCCGTTCTTTTTCATCCTGTACTTAATGCAATCAGTATTTTAGTCGGTGTTTTCGGAGGATGGTTAGCTGCTGTTTCTACTCAGATTGTAAGTCCTGCAGAATTTCTTTATGGGGTTCATTTTTGGTTTGAACCATTTTATGTGACCTATTCATTTATTAAAACAATCGTATTCGCTTTTATAATTACCACTGTTTCTGCCTACCATGGATATTATGTCCGGGGCGGTTCACTTGAAGTCGGACGTGCCAGTACGAAAGCAGTAGTAAACAGTAGTGTTTTAATACTGCTTTTTAACTTAATTTTAACACAAATAATGCTTACATGATAGAGATCAAAAACATATCAAAATCATTCAATAAAAACCGGGTGTTGCATGACGTTTCAGCCACATTTGAGCGGGGTAAGACAACTCTTATAATTGGTCAAAGCGGATCGGGGAAAACAGTGCTTTTAAAATCTATCGTAGGATTGCATTCAATAGATGAGGGGGCAATTTTTTATGATGGGATGCCATTCAATAACCAAAAATTTAAAAATCAGCAGGAAATCAGAAAAAAAATGGGAATGTTATTTCAGGGAAGTGCTTTATTTGATTCGTTGAATGTTGAAAATAATGTTAAATTTCCACTGGATATGTTTACTGAATTAAGCGAAGAAGAAAAAAAAGACAAAGTAATAACAGCATTGGAGCGTGTAAATTTGGTTAATATTAATCATCTTTTCCCCTCAGAATTAAGCGGGGGAATGAAGAAACGAGTTGCTATTGCACGTGCAATAGTAATGAAACCTAAGTATTTATTTTGTGATGAACCAACTTCCGGTTTAGACCCTAAAACAGCTGCTATTATAGATGAATTGATTTATGAAATTACTGTAGAATACAATACCACTACAATCATTAATACACATGATTTTGATTCTGTTATGCAAATTGGCGAAAAGGTTTGTTTTATATATCAGGGAAAAAAATGGTGGGAGGGAAGTAAAGGGCAATTACTTGAAAGTGATAACGATGAATTGAATGATTTTGTGTTTTCGTCTGTTCTTGCTCAACAAGCACGTGGATTTAAAATATTTCAAAGAGCACATATTGATTTTGAACAATATTCTAAGGGGAACTAATTTTTTTACTAAAAGATTTTGCAGAATAGGATAGGTTATGTTTTTTTATTAACCAACTCAATGAATGGGGCCGAGGGAGAAGGAAGAAAATCACCTAAATCCAATTGTTTCCATTTATCATTTATTTCTTGTATAGTTTCTGTATTTGACAAAGCTATTTCGGGCGATGGATCATTTCTTTTCTTAGTAGTGCAATTGATTGCTATTTTGTCATTATTTAAAAAATAAGTATCCAGGCAAGGATCATAATTACATGCAAAATGCCATATTTTATGATATTCATTAAAATTTTGAGTTATTTCGTCAGCAATGATATAAATATTCAAAGGGCTTTGAATTTCTTTATTATTTAGTTTTTTTATGATTTTTTCCGGGTTTACTGATTGTTTTAAATAGAGTATAGTGAGGGGGATATTTTTTTTGATGTAAAGTTCTTCTATTTCGTGTATTTCATTTAAATCTTTAATGATGTTACCCGAATTAAAATGAGATAAATCAATGTTTTCATTATTTTCTAACGATAAATCGGTGAGGTCAATACATAATTTTCCACCATAGGTTTTCTCTTTGCCAGCATGATCAAGAACATCAAGAGGCCCATTGCTAAAATGAAAATGTTTTTTAGGAGATGCCTTTGTGGCAATTAAACGAATGATATTCATATAATCGTCTGTTTTACATTGATCGTTAAGAATAATGAGTATTTTATTCAGGATCATTTGTCCGGATCCCCATAGTGCATGCATCACTTTTTCAGCATGGCCGGGGTATTCTTTTTGAATAGAAACAATTGTTATGTTATGTCCAACTCCTGCTTCAGGTACATGGAGGTCTTTGATTTCCGGCAGAATAGTATTTTTTATAACAGGGGAGAATATTTTTTCAGTTGCTTTGATCAACCATTTGTCTTCTTGAGGCGGAATACCTACAACAGTTGCAGGATATACAGCATTTTTTTTATGAGTAATGCAGGTAACATGTAAAACAGGATAATAATCAGGCTTTGAATAGTAACCTGTATGATCTCCAAATGGCCCTTCCAGGAATAATTCATCAAAAGGGTCTATATACCCTTCAAGGATAATATCAGCATCAGAAGGCACCTCAATGTCTTGTGTAATACATTTAACCATTCTGACAGGTTTTTTTCTTATAAATCCGGATAATAAGTATTCGTCAACATTATCCGGAAGTGGAGCAGATGCTACATATGAATATAAAGGGTCACCTCCTAATGCCACTGCCACTGGCATTTTTTTATTTTTTTGTATGTATTTTTTAAAATGATTTGCACCACCCTTATGTATATGCCAGTGCATCCCCGTTTTATTTTCTGAAATGACCTGCATCCGGTACATTCCAACATTTCTGATATTTGTTTCGGGGTCTTTGGTATGAACAACCGGCAATGTAATAAAAGGTCCGCCGTCTTTGGGCCAACATTTTAATACAGGCAACTTGTGAAGGTCGGGTTTTTTTGTTATGACCTGTTGACACATCCCTCTCCCTTTTTTCATTTTTGGTGCAAATGAAGATATTTCCTTGAGGTAGGAGAGGATTTTGATTTTATCTTTCAACGTTTTTTTAGGGCTGCGTATATCCGTGATAAATTGATGTATTCTGTCAGAAAGTTCTCCATATTTGGAGACTCTGAAAATTTCACTAAACCGTTCATGGCTTCCAAAGAGGTTCGTAATAACCGGAAAATCAGTTCCGGTATTTTCAAATAATAATGCTTTTGAATTGTGTTGTTTAGAAATTCTGTCTGTAATTTCTGTAATTTCATATTCAGGATTTACATAAGATTTTACCCTGATGAGCTGGCCATCTGTTTCAAATTTATTTATCAATTTATTTAATGTGTTGGATGCCATATATATAGTGTTTTTAAAACAAAAAAAGCTGCCCAATGAATGGACAGCTTTTAATATACTTTAAATAGTTATTATTTAATTTTTTCGTAACCATAAGTTGCTGTATCACCTAATTCTTCTTCAATACGAAGCAATTGGTTGTATTTTGCCATACGGTCTGAACGGCTTAGAGAACCGGTTTTGATTTGACCTGAGTTTGTGGCAACAGCAATATCAGCTATGGTTGCATCTTCAGTCTCTCCTGAGCGGTGTGAGGTTACAGAAGTATAACCGGCACGGTGAGCCATTTCAATAGCATCGAGAGTTTCTGTCAATGTGCCAATTTGGTTTACTTTGATAAGAATTGAGTTGGCGCATCCCATTTCAATCCCTTTTTTAAGGAAATCAACATTCGTTACAAATACATCATCACCTACTAACTGGCATTTATCACCAATTTTCTCAGTTAGGATTTTCCATCCGTCCCAGTCATTTTCATCCATTCCATCTTCAATCGAGTCGATGGGATATTTGCTGGTCAATTCGGCAAGATAATCGGCTTGTTCAGAGGAAGAACGGATGGCACCAGATTCTCCCTCGAATTTTTTATAGTCATATTTATTGTTTTCAAAGAATTCAGAAGCAGCGCAGTCAAGAGCAATGGAAACATCACCGCCATCTTCTTTACGGCCTGGTTTGTAACCGGCTTCTTCAATGGCTTTAATAATAGAATCAAGTGCATCTTCAGTTCCCTCAAGCTCAGGAGCAAAGCCGCCCTCGTCTCCAACTGCTGTGCTTAAGTTTCGGCCTTTCAATACTTTTTTAAGGGAATGGAATATTTCAGCCCCCATTCTTAATCCTTCGCGGAAAGAAGAGGCACCAACAGGGCGGATCATGAACTCCTGAAATGCAATGGGAGCATCTGAGTGTGAACCACCATTGATAATGTTCATCATTGGAACAGGAAGATTTTTTGTATTTGTTCCGCCGATATATCGATAAAGTGGAAGATCGGAATACATCGCAGCAGCTTTGGCAGTTGCGAGTGAAACACCTAACATCGCGTTAGCGCCTAATTTGCTTTTCGTTTTTGTTCCGTCAAGATTAAGCATTGCCTGATCAATAGCAATCTGATCAAGGGCATTCATGCCAATAATTTCTTTTGCAATAATTTTGTTTACATTATCAACTGCTTTTAAAACACCTTTTCCTAAGTAACGTTTTTTATCACCATCTCTTAGTTCAAGAGCTTCATTTTCTCCCGTAGAAGCACCTGATGGTACAGCTGCCCTGCCAATAAATCCACTGGCTGTTGTTACTTCTACTTCGATGGTCGGATTACCACGAGAATCAAGGATTTCACGTGCATGAACGTTTACTATTTGTCCCATATTTATATTTTTTTAGTGATTAATTAATAAAGTTTAAAGTTAAAAAAAAAGGAACAAAGATTATTAATATAATATTTTGCTCCCTTTTAATTTTTTGTTACATCAGAATCATAAATACATAAGTTCCTTTATTTATTTTTTGTCATCATCTTTTTTTTCTTGTTCTTCTTTATGTTCTGTTTCTTCTTTTTTGTTTTGTGTCTCTTTAGTTTCTTGTTTGGTTTCTTGGTTTTTATTTTTTTCTTTTTGATCTTGATCTTTTGGTTTGTCTTTTGACTCCTCTTTTGTTTCTTCTGTTTTTTCTTCCTGTTGCTTTACCTCTTGCTGTTTTTCTTGTTTTGTTTCCTGGGGTTGCATATCTGTTTTCTGTTCACTTTTTACTTGTGTTTGCCCGGATGTATCTTCTTTTGGTTGTGAAGTTTCTTGTGTTTGTTCAGTTGTTTGAGTAACAGCAGCAGCTTCTTCAGTGGTTGATTTTTTCTTTGACCTTCTTCGTCTGCTTTTTCCTGCTTTTTCCTGTGCTTTTGTTTCTTTCATAGTAAGCATGTTCTCATTATAGTCAACCAGCTCTATGATACACATTTCTGCATTATCTCCCAACCGGTTTCCGGTTTTAAGAATTCTTGTATATCCTCCGGGACGAGAAATTATTTTTGGAGATACTTCTCTAAAAAGTTCAGAAACAGCAAATTTGTTTTGTAAATACCGGAATACTATCCTTCTTGAGTGCAAAGAATCATCTTTTGCTTTAGTTATTAAGGGTTCTACATATTTACGCAAAGCTTTTGCCTTAGGAACTGTTGTCGTGATCTTTTTGTGCATGATCAACGATGTAGCCATATTGGATAACATTGCTTTTCTATGTGAACTCTTTCGCTTGAGATGTTCAGTTTTTTTCTTGTGTCTCATCAGTTTATTCTTTGTCTAATTTATATTTATTTACATTCATTCCAAATTGAAGACCCAGAGATACTAATTTATCTTCGAGCTCATTCAATGATTTCTTACCAAAATTCCTGAATTTCAATAAATCATTTTTATTGAATTGTACCAATTCTCCCAATGTGTTTACTTCAGCAGCTTTTAGACAATTTAATGCCCTTACGGACAGATCCATATCGACTAATTTTGTCTTTAGTAACTGCCTCATGTGTAGCAACTCTTCATTAAATTCATCGTCATCAATTTTTTCTTCTTCCTGAAGTGTTATTTTCTCATCTGAAAATAGCATAAAATGATAAATAAGAATTTTAGCAGCTTCTTTTAATGAATCTTTAGGGTGTATTGATCCGTCAGTTTGCACTTCAATGACTAACTTTTCATAATCGGTTTTCTGTTCAACACGATAATTTTCAATTGAATATTTTACATTTTTAATTGGAGTGAAAATCGAATCTATTGCAATAATTCCAAATTCTTCAGTTTCATCAGTTTCCGGAAGCTTATTTTCTTCTGCCGGTACATATCCTCTGCCTTTATTAATATCTAAGCTCATTTGAAGATCGATGTCTCCATGCATATTGCAAATTACAAGATCTTTATTTAAGACCTCAAAATTTGTAAGATAATTGTTCAAATCACCAGCTTTAAATTGCTCTTTGCCTTTGATTTTAATTTTTATACTTTCATTCTCTGCATCCTGGATTTTTTTCTTAAACCTTACTTGTTTAAGGTTTAAAATAATTTCTGTAACATCTTCTTTAATACCTTTAATGGTTGAAAATTCATGTTCTACACCTTCTATTTTGATACGCGTAATCGCATATCCTTCAAGGGATGATAATAGAATCCTACGCAAGGCATTTCCTACTGTTATACCATAACCTGGTTCTAATGGACGAAATTCGAATGTACCTTTAAATTCATCCGAATCAATCATTATCACCTTTTCCGGTTTTTGAAATTCTAAAATTGCCATATATTTATTATTATTTTGAATATAATTCTACGATTAATTGTTCTTCTATTTTTTCCGGGATTTCAGACCGCTCAGGAATGTTATTAAATTTTCCTGCCATTTGGTTGCTGTCCCATTCCAGCCAGGAATATTTACCATGAGCTGCATTGTTTAATGCGTCATTAATCACTTCTAATGATTTGCTTCGTTCTCTTATTGCAATGATGTCACCGGGTTTGCAAAAATAAGAGGGAATATTTACTATTTTTCCGTTTACAGTGATGTGTTTGTGTGATACAAGCTGTCTTGCCGCTCTTCTTGAAGGAGCAATTCCCAGTCTGAAAATCACATTGTCTAAACGACGTTCTAAAAATTGCAAAAGTAATTCACCTGTTACACCTTTACTCCTGGTTGCTTCTTTAAATGTTTTTTTGAATTGTCTTTCAAGCAATCCATATGTATATTTGGCTTTTTGTTTTTCTTTTAACTGAACACCATATTCAGAAAGTTTCATTCTTTTCTTGTTTAACCCGTGAATTCCCGGTGGATAATTTTTTTTCTCAAAAATTTTATCTGCACCAAATATGGGTTCACCGACTTTTCGTGCAATTTTTGTTTTAGGGCCTTTGTATCGTGCCATATATTTATTATGATATTTTTAGTTAATATTTATACTCTTCTGCGTTTAGGAGGCCTGCATCCATTATGGGGGATGGGGGTAACATCCACTATTTCGGTAATTTCAATGCCATTGCTGTCAATGGCACGGATAGCAGATTGTCTTCCTGCCCCGGGGCCTTTTACAAATACTTTGGCTTTCCGCATTCCCAAGTCATGAGCAACTTTCGAACAATCATTAGCGGCCATTTGAGCAGCATAAGGTGTGTTTTTTTTAGATCCTTTGAATCCCATTTTTCCTGCTGAAGCCCACGAGATAACCTGGCCTTTTTGATTTGTTAATGATATAATTATATTATTGAAGGATGCATGAATATATGCTTGTCCTTCAACATCGATCTGTACGACCTTTTTTCGTTTAGAAGTTCTGCTTTTTTTAGCCATTTATTATATGTTTTTATATTATCTTCTAAAAAATTATTATTAATTGTTATACTGCTTTTTTCTTGTTTGCAACAGTTTTCTTTTTGCCTTTTCGTGTACGGGCATTATTTTGGGTGTTTTGCCCCCTTACAGGCATTCCGGAACGATGACGGATTCCGCGGTAACAACCAATATCCATCAGGCGTTTGATATTCATTTGAACTGCTGAACGAAGTGACCCTTCTACTTTGTATTGCTCATTGATTATCTGCCTGATCCGTGCAATCTGGTCGTCTTGCCAGTCGCTTACCTTGATGTTTTCATCAACATTAGCTTCTTGTAATATTTTTTTTGCAGTGCTATGGCCAATGCCAAAAATATATGTTAATCCTATTACACCGCGTTTATTTTTAGGTAGATCAATTCCTACAATCCTTGCCATATTATATTGCTTTTATATTTAAGATAATTTTATTTTTGCCGTTGTTTAAATTTGGGATTTTTTTTGTTGATCACATACACTCTCCCTTTTCTCCTTACGGTCTTACAATCATTTGTTCGCTTTTTAACCGAAGTTCTTACTTTCATTTTTTAATGTATTTATATGTTTTCAATTTAGTATTTTAATATCTGTATACAATTCTTCCTTTGGTTAAATCGTAAGGTGACATTTCTACTTTTACCTTGTCACCGGGCAAAATTTTGATATAATGCATCCTCATTTTGCCGGATATATGAGCAATAATCACATGCTTATTTTCCAGTTCTACCCTGAATCTGGCATTTGATAATGCTTCGATGATCGTTCCATCTTGTTCTATTGATGGTTGTTTTGCCATATAAAAAAATATTTAAATTTAAATATGTTCTTCAATATATTTAAAAGTTGATAAAATATCTGCCGGATTATTATCTCCGGTGATTGCTATTGCCAGTTCAAAATGTGCAGATGGTTTACTGTCTGTTGTTTTAATTGTCCAACCATCTTTACATCCTTTTATGTCTTTTTTTCCCATGTTAATCATAGGTTCGATACAAATAGTCATCCCTTTTTGTAATTTGTTTCCCCTTCCTTGTTTCCCAAAATTAGGGACTTCAGGAGGTTCATGCATTTTTTTACCAATTCCGTGTCCAACCATTTCTCTGACTACAGAATATCCTTTGTTTTCCACGAATGATTGTATTGCATGGCCAATGTCTCCCAACCGGTTACCACACACAGCTTTTTCAATGCCTTTGTAGAGTGACTGTTTTGTGATATTTAATAGTTGCTTTGTTTCTTCATTTACTTCTCCAACTTCAAAAGTATATGCCGAATCACCATAAAAATCATTCAATATCACACCACAGTCAATTGAGATAATGTCTCCATTTTGCAGCCTGGTATTTGAAGGGATGCCATGGACTACTTCGCTATTCACTGATGTACACAAGGTGTTAGGAAATCCTTTATATCCTAAAAATCCAGGAATACCACCATGATCTTTGAGGTATTCCTCAGCAAACCTGTCGAGTTCTAAAGTGGTAACACCAGGTTTCACGAGTTTTCCAATCTCTCCTAATGTTTTTGATACCAATAGATTACTTTTTCTAAGTAATTCTATTTCAGCATCATTTTTACAATAAAATTTCATCAAAGAACGCTCATTATTTAAATCACTGCAGCACCACCGGCCCTGCCTTTAATTTTAGTTCCTTTCATCAGGCCATCGTAATGCCTCATAAGTAAATGACTTTCTATTTGTTGCAGAGTGTCCAATATTACTCCTACCAAAATCAGTAATGAAGTACCTCCATAAAATTGGGCAAACTGACTATTAATTCCTGCTAATGTAGCAAAACCAGGTAATATAGCTACCAAAGCTAAAAATATTGACCCTGGTAAGGTAATTTTAGACATGATTGAATCAAGGAATTCAACGGTCTTCCGTCCGGGTTTAACACCAGGAATAAAGCCTCCGTTTTTCTTCATGTCTTCAGCCATTTGTTGAGGATTAATTGTAATAGCCGTATAAAAGTATGTAAATAATATCACTAATATTCCAAATGTAAAGTTATACCAGAATCCGGTAAAATTTGAAAAAGCTGAAACAAAACCTGACATGGATTCAGCACCTGCAAAGTTTGCAAATGTTAATGGAAGAAACATGAGGGCCTGGGCAAAGATAATAGGCATTACTCCGGCAGCATTTACTTTTAAAGGAATGTATTGTCTTACCCCGCCGTATTGTTTGTTGCCTACAATTCTTTTTGCATATTGAACAGGGATTCTTCTTGTTCCCTGGACCAATAAAATTGTTGCAACGAATACAAAGAATAAAAATATGATTTCTACAAGGAATGCAACCAGTCCTCCTCCTTCAGCTGTAAGCCTGGTACCAAATTCTGCTGCCAAAGAAAATGGGAAACGTGCAATAATACCTATCATAATAATCAATGATATTCCGTTGCCAATGCCATTGTCTGTGATTCGTTCACCCAGCCACATGACAAACATGGTGCCGGTAGTCAGAATTAAAACAGAGGAGATAGTAAAAAAAGCCCCTTTTAACGCGAATGCTTGTGGAGGTAGTTGTGAGTGTAAGTTTGCAAGATATCCAGGTGCCTGGACTAAAAGAATGATAAGGGTTAAATATCTTGTTATCTGGTTAATTTTTCTTCTTCCGCTTTCACCTTCTCTTTGAAGTTTTTGGAAATACGGTACTGCTATGCCAAGCAATTGTACTACAATCGAAGCAGAGATGTATGGCATGATACCGAGAGCCATTATAGATGCATTTGAAAATGCTCCACCGGAAAACATGTCTAATAAACCCATTACACCTGATGATGTTTGCTGCTTAAGAGAAGTCAGGTGTTCCGGATCAATTCCGGGGAGTGTTATATATGACCCCAATCTATATATAAGGATGATACCCAAAGTATATAGGATTCTGTTTCTCAGATCTTCTATGCGATAAATGTTCCTTATGGTCTCGATAAATGCTTTCATTTAGAATTAGATTTTTTCTGCGTTTCCTCCTAATGATTCAATAATTTCTATAGCTTTTTTAGAAAATGCATGAGCTTTTACATTTATTTTCTGTTTTAGTTCTCCATTGCCTAAAATTTTGATTTTACTGTTTTTAGATGCAAGTCCGGCATCAATCATAGTTTGAATGTCAATAGATTCTAATTTGTTTTTTTCTGCCAGCTCATTCAATTTGCTCACATTGACTGGTTTGTATTCGACCCTGTTAATATTTTTAAATCCGTATTTCGGGAGTCTCATGTGAATAGGCATTTGTCCGCCTTCAAATCCCGGACGTTTCTTATAACCAGAGCGGGATTGTTGGCCTTTATGGCCTTTTGTTGAAGTGCCGCCTTTACCTGAACCTTGTCCTCGTCCTAATCTTGTTTTAGATTTTACGGATCCCTTTGCAGGTTTTAAATTGCTTAAATTCATAGTATTATGTTAGTTTTTTATACCTTTTCTGTTTTTACCAAATGATGCACTTTATTAATCATCCCCCTGATTTGAGGAGTATCTTCCACTTCGGTGCTGCTGTTATTTTTTTTCAACCCAAGTGCTTCCAGTGTTCTTTTCTGGAATTTATTTGCGTCTATTTTGCTTTTTATTTGTGTAATTCTGACTTTAGCCATGATTATAATTTTTATAGATATGTTTTATCCATTGAATACTTTTTCCATTTTCACACCACGTTCTTGTGAAATTGTTAATGGGTCTCTTAATTTGGAAAGGCCTAAGAAAGTTGCTCTAACTACATTTAAAGGATTCGGAGAGCCTTTTGATTTAGCGAGAACATCTTTTATGCCAACACTTTCCAAAACAATTCTCATAGCACCCCCTGCTTTAACACCTGTTCCATTGGATGCAGGTTTCATGAGTACTTCGGCACCACAATATTTAGCGCTTTGTTCGTGAGGAATGGTACCTTTATAGACAGGTATACGGATAAGATTTTTCTTTGCGTCTTCTACACCTTTTGCAATGGCAGTAGTGACTTCTTTTGCCTTCCCGGTTCCATATCCTACAATTCCGTTTTCATCGCCAACGACAACAACGGCTGAGAAACTAAATGAGCGTCCTCCTTTGGTGACTTTTGTGATACGCCTGATTGTGACCAGGCGGTCTTTTAAGTCCAGATCTGTTGTTTTTACTTTTTTTATATTTGTAAGCATAATAAAAATTAAAATTTTAATCCACCTTCTCTTGCACTTTCTGCTAAAGCCTTAACTCTTCCGTGATATAAATATCCATTACGGTCGAATACCACTTTTTCAATGCCTTTTTCTAAAGCTTTTTTGGCTATTTGTTTTCCAACCAATTTTGCCTGTTCAACTCCACTTAATTTTTGATCATTAATGGTTTTACTGAGTGAAGTTACTCCTAATACCGGCCCTCCTTTGATATCATCCACAATATGGGCACAAATATGTTTATTGCTCCGAAAAACAGCCATTCTAGGCCTTTCCGGATCAGCAATAAATTTTTTTCTGATTCTCTTTTTTATTCTTTTTCTACGTTCGTATTTTGTTAAGGCCATTTTTAAATGTGTTTAATGTTTATACACCAGTTTTACCTGCTTTTCTTCGAATATGCTCGTCAATATATTTAATACCTTTTCCTTTGTATGGTTCAGGTTTCTTGAGCGACCGTATTTTAGAAGCTACTTGTCCTACAAGTTGTTTGTCATGACTTGAAAGGGTTATTTTAGGATTTCCACGTTTTTCAGTAACTGTTTCAACCTTTATTTCTTTTGGTATCTGAAAAATGATATCATGAGAATATCCCAGGTTCAATTCAAGGAGGTCATTTTTTGCTTCTGCTCTGAATCCTACACCAATTAGCTCAAGTTGTATTTGGTATCCTTTGCTTACGCCAAGTATCATGTTTTGTATTAATGCGCGATATAACCCATGCATTGATTTATGACGTTTAAGTTCTGTAGGTCTTTCAAAAGTGATAATATTTTCATTAATATTTACTTTGATATCGGGATGTACTTTTTCCGATAGTTCTCCCAAAGGACCTTTAACATGAACTTCATTTTCCTTGTTAAGGTTCACCTCAACCTTTTCTGGTATTTGTATTGGTAAGTTTCCTATTCGTGACATGATAATTCCTTTTTAATAAATATGACATAATACTTCACCACCTATATTTTCTTTTCGGGCTTCTTTGTCTGTAATAACACCTTTAGAGGTACTCATTATTGCAATGCCCAGTCCATTCAGCACTCTTGGAATATTATCCTTGCCTGTATATTGCCTTAAGCTTGGTTTGCTGATTCTTTTCATTTCTTTGATAGCTGGTATTTTTGTTTCAGGATTATATTTTAAAGCTATTTTTATGGTTCCCTGTGGCCCTTTTTCATCATCAAATTTATAGCTTAAAATATATCCTTTTTCATGCAATACCTTTGTAATATTTTTTTTAATATTTGATGCAGGGATTTCAACTACCATATGCCTTGCCATTTGAGCGTTTCGTATGCGTGTCAGGTAGTCGGATATAGGATCGGTTACTTTCATGATATTTTATTGATTTAATTTTTTTACCAACTTGCTTTTTTTATACCCGGAATAAGCCCTTTCGAAGCCATTTCCCGGAATTGAATTCTGCTGATTCCGAATGTGCGCATATAGCCTTTAGGCCTGCCGGAAATGCTACAACGATTGTGTTGTCTTATTTTGTTTGAGTTTCTTGGAAGCCTGCTAAGGCCAACATAATCGCCTTCGGCTTTAAGTTTAGCTCTTTTTTCAGCATATCTGTCAGCCAATTTTTGGCGTTTGCGTTCTCTTGCAATTATTGATTCTTTAGCCATAATGATATTTTTTATGATTTAAATGGGAATTCAAATTTCTTTAATAGTGCGTGAGCTTCTTCATCACTATTTGTGTTTGTTACAAATGAAATTTCGAGCCCCATTATTTTTTCAACATTGTCTAAAAATATTTCGGGAAAAATGATTTGTTCTTCAATTCCTAAACTGTAATTTCCCCTGCCATCGAATTTTGAAGGGATTCCATTGAAATCCTTGATACGGGGAAGAGCAAAGCAAAGCAATCTTTCTAAAAATTCATACATTTTTTCCCTGCGCAGGGTTACTTTTGTTCCAATGGGCATGTCCTCTTTTAACTTAAAGTTATTGATGGCTTTTTTCGAGTAAGTTAAAATGGCTTTTTGACCGGCAATAAGTGACAATTCCTGTTGAGCAACGTCTACTTGTTTTTTATCTGATACACCGGCACCTATTCCACGGTTAATGACTATCTTTTTTAACCGTGGGACCTGCATAACTGATTTATATTTAAACTCTTTTTGCAATGCAGGCACTATTTCTTTAAAATACTTTTCCTGGTATGTAGGTATATTTTTTTCCATTATTTAATTTCCTCTTCAGATTTTTTAGAATACCGAATAAGTTTTTGATTATCATTTAATTTACGCCCAATTCTTGTTGCTTCTCCTGAAGAAGGATCCACAAGCATTAAGTTTGAAATATGTATTGGGGCTTCTTTTTTTAAAATACCTCCTTTAGGGGTTTCTGAGTTTGGCTTTGTATGTTTTGAAACCATATTTGCACCTTCTACAAGTGCCCTGTTCTGCTTATTGAAAATTTGCAGAATTTTTCCTTTATGGCCTTTATACTCGCCAGTATTCACAATGACAGTATCCCCTTTTTTGATATGTATCTTTTTTTGCATATTAATATATTTTTTTAAAGCACTTCTGGAGCAAGTGATATGATTTTCATATATTTATTTCTAAGCTCTCTGGCAATTGGGCCAAAAATCCTGGTACCTCTTAATTCGCCGACTTCGTTGATCAAAACCACTGCATTATCATCAAACCGGATGTAAGACCCATCTTCTCTTCTTACTTCTTTGTTTGTTCTGACAACAATAGCTTTAGAAATCGTTCCTTTGGGTATTTTGCTGGAAGGTACGGCTTCCTTTATTGTTACGACAATTTGATCACCAATTGTGGCATATCTTTTCCGGCTGCCACCCAATACTTTAATGCATAATACGGTTTTTGCACCACTATTATCTGCTACTGTTAATCTACTTTCTTGTTGTATCATGGTTATATTTTATTTAGCTCTCTCCAGGATTTGTAATAAGCGCCATCTTTTTCTTTTGCTTAATGGCCTTGTTTCAATTATTTGTACTAAATCACCTTCATTGCATTCATTTTTCTCATCATGAAAAACGAATTTTTTAGACTTGTTCACGAATTTTTTATAAATAGGGTGCTGTATTTTTCTTTTTACTACTATGACACCCGTCTTTTCCATTTTGTTGCTTACAACAACACCAATTCGTTCTTTTCTATTATTTCTCGTTATTTTAGTTGTTGCTTCCATTATTCTTTAGTTGTAGTTTTATTACTATTGCTAATACGTTTGGTTTGTTCGGTTTTTAACCGTGCTATATTTTTTTTGATCTCTTTTAGTTTCAATGGATTATCCAAAGGAGAGATAGCGTGGTTCAACCGTAATTTGGTTAAAAACTGTTTTTCGTTTTCAATCCGTTCAATGATTTCATTATCTGTTAATTCTTTTATTTCTTCGTTTTTCATTATTAATAGATTTTAAGCTGTTTCTTCGACATAGTCACACCGTACAACTGTTTTAGTTTTTATTGGCAGCTTTTGCGCACCAAGTCTGAGAGCTTCTTTTGCAACATCTAATGTTGCACCGTCTACTTCCATGATTATTCTGCCTGGGCTTACACGTGCCACAAATCCTTCATTATTTCCTTTTCCTTTTCCCATTCTTACCTCAGCAGGTTTTTTAGTGATGGGTTTGTCAGGAAATATCCTGATCCATAATTGTCCCTGACGCTTCATGTATCTGGTTGTTGCAATACGTGCAGCTTCAATTTGTCTCTCTGTGATCCAGGCTTCTTCAAGGGTTTTAATGCCAAATGTGCCAAATGCCAACGTAGATCCTCTTTTGGCATTTCCCTTCATCTTGCCTTTTTGCTGTTTTGAATATTTTGTTTTTTTAGGTTGTAACATGGTCTTTTCGTGTTATATATTATTTTTTATAATTATTTTCTTTTCTTTTTGCCTCTTTGTTTGGTGTTTTTTATTCCAATATTCGGAGATAAGTCCCGTTTGCCAATGACTTCTCCTTTGCAAATCCATACTTTTACACCAATGACCCCTGCTTTTGTTTTGGATCTTTCGCTTGCAAAGTCAATGTCAGCACGTAATGTATGTAATGGGATTCTTCCTTCTTTGTATGTTTCGTTCCGGGCCATTTCAGCACCACTAAGTCTTCCGGAAACAATTACTTTCATTCCTTCTGCACCCATTCTCATGGTGGCTGTGATAGCCATTTTTATCGCACGTTTGTAGGAAATATGGCCTTCTATTTGCCGCGCAATGTTATATGCTACTATATTTGCATCCAGTTCAGGCCTTTTAACCTCAAATATATTGATTTGGATTTCTTTTTTCGTGAGTTTTTTTAACTCTTCTTTTAATCTGTCTACTTCTTGTCCGCCTTTACCAATGATAATTCCCGGCCTTGCTGTATTGATTGTTACAGTAATTAATTTAAGTGTTCTTTCTATGATGATGTTTGAAATACTTGCTTTAGACAGCCTTGCATAGAGATATTCCCTGATCTTATTGTCTTCGTATAATTTATCTCCATAGTGTTTGCCGCCGAACCAATTGGATTCCCAGCCTTTGATAATTCCTAAACGATTGCTTATTGGATTTACTTTTTGTCCCATTGATGTTTCTTATTTAAGATTCTTTATTGGTTTCAGTATTGTTTTCAGAGGTTGCAACTGGTTCCTCTGCAGGTTGTTGAATGTTTTCAAGGCTGTCAATGTATATGCTTAAATGATTTGCCCGTCTTCTGATGACATTTGCTCTTCCCATTGCAGCCGGACGCAAACGTTTCAATGTTCTTCCTTCGTTTACATTGACCTTTTGTACAAATAAATGGCTGCTTTCCAGTCGTTTGCCCTCGTTTTTGTTTTGCCAGTTAGCAATAGCAGACATTAATGTTTTTTCAGCATATTTGGCTCCTTTCTTAGAACAAAATTTTAGTAGATCCAGCGCCCTGTTTACTTCTTCTCCCTGGATCATGTCTCCGATAAGCCTCATTTTCCTGGGAGGAACCGGACAGTTTTTTAGCATAGCAAAATATGTATTTTGCTTTTCTTTTTTAAGTTGTTCTGCTTTTAATCTTTTTCTAGCACCCATATCAATATTGTTATATTGTTAATTCAATATTTATTTTTGTTTTCCCCCGTGTCCTTTAAACACCCTGGTCGGAGCAAATTCTCCGAGTTTATGCCCCACCATATTTTCTGTAATATACACAGGAATAAATTTATGTCCATTATGGACAGCAATAGTAAGACCTACAAATTCAGGGGTTACCATTGACCTGCGTGACCAGGTTTTAACGACTTTCTTTTTTCCTGAGTCTTTAATCACGGTTATTTTTTTTTGTAAACTATGATCTACAAATGGACCTTTTTTAATTGATCTAGCCATATATATAAATAATATTATTGATTAGTTATTTTCGTTTTTCAACTATATATTTGTTAGATTGTTTGTTTTTTGCTCTTGTTTTGAATCCTTTAGCAGGAATTCCATTACGTGATCTGGGCAATCCTCCTGAAGCCTTGCCTTCGCCACCTCCCATTGGATGATCTACCGGATTCATGGCTTTCCCTCTTACACGCGGCCTTCTGCCTTTCCACCTGGATCTTCCGGCTTTTCCCGAACGCTCTAATCCATGGTCTGAGTTTGAAAGCGTGCCGATTGTTGCTTTGCATTTCACCAATACCATCCTTGATTCACCTGAAGGTAGTTTGATGATTGCATATTTACCGGCTCTTGAGGTTATCTGGGCATAGCCACCGGCACTTCTGGCCAGTATTCCTCCTTGTCCGGGAGCTAATTCAACATTGTGAATAATTGTACCCAAAGGGATATCTGCAAGATACATTGCATTTCCTATATTTGGAGAAATGTTTTTCCCGCTTTCAACTGTTTGACCAACTTCTAAGCCATTTGGAGCCAGAATATATCTTTTTTCTCCGTCCTGATAATGCAATAATGCAATAAATGCAGTGCGGTTCGGATCATATTCAATGCTTTTGACTTTAGCGGGAATATTTTCCTTATCTCTAAGGAAGTCAATAATTCTGTATCTTCTTTTATGCCCCCCCCCGTGATATCGAATGGTCATCCTTCCTTTATTATTTCGTCCACCGGTTTTTTTCAACGGACGCAATAATGATTTTTCTGGTTCGGAAGTAGTAATTTCCTCATAAGTATTTGCTACTTTATGACGTAATCCCGGAGTTATAGGTTTTTTCTTTTTTACTGCCATAGTCCTAATTATATATTACTGTAAAAATCTATATTTTCTCCATCGGCAAGTGTCACGATGGCTTTTTTATAATTATTTTTTCTGCCTGTGATGATGCCGGTTTTTGTAAAGCGGCTTTTTTTCTTGCCTTTATATTTCATGGTGTTGACATCTGTTACTGTTACACCATACATTTCTTCTACTGCATCCCGGATTTGTAATTTATTCGCGTGTTTATCAACGATAAATCCAAATTGATTCAGGGCTTCACCCTTATCATTCATTTTTTCAGTAACCACCGGTTTTTTTAATATATCAATCATATTACTTTTTAATTATTTTGTTGTAAATGATTTATTGAACTTTCATTGAACAATAAAATATGATGATTCATAATGTCGTAAGTGTTTAAATCTGCCACTGTCACGACTTTAATGTTCCCTAAATTCCGGGAGGACAAATATATATTTTTATCTTCTTTTGATAATACCAATAACATTTTTTTATTATTTATTTTCAGGTTATCCTGAACAGAAACCATATTTTTTGTCTTGGGTTCATCAAATTGAAAGTCCTGAACAATCATAATGCTCTTATCATTTGCTTTGTAACTTAAAGCTGAACATTTGGCCAGTTGTTTCACTTTTTTGTTGATTTTAATGTTATATTCTCTTGGCTTTGGCCCAAAAGCTGTTCCACCACCTTTGAAGAGAGGGGATTTTCTTGAGCCGGCCCTGGCGGTTCCGGTTCCTTTCTGGCGTTTTATTTTTTTATTACTTCCAGTTATTTCTGAACGTTCTTTTGTTTTTGCAAGTCCTTTTCGTTGATTAGCCAAATATCTTTTTACATCAAGATAGATCACATGATCATTTGGAGATACACCAAAAATCGATTCGTTCAGTTTTATTTTTTTTCCGGTATCTTCGCCTTGTATGGTTAAAATTTTTGCTTCCATTATTTCTCAATTATTAAATAAGATCCTTTAGGTCCGGGAACTCCTCCCTTTACTAACAGAAGATTATTTTCGTTATTGACTTTTATTACTTCAATATTACTTACAGTTGTTTTTTTATTTCCGGTTTGACCGGCCATTCTCATTCCTTTGAAAACTCTTGACGGGTCTGAAGACATTCCAATTGCACCCGGTGCACGGGGTGTTTTATGTTGGCCATGCGTAGCATCATTAGTCCCCCTGAATCCATGTCTTTTCATTACTCCCTGGAATCCTTTACCTTTTGATATTCCACTGATTTTAATGAAATCAGCAGTCTGGAATATGTCTTCTACTTTTACTTCATCACCTAAATTTAATTCTTTGTCAAACTGAAATTCAGCAATTTTTCTTTTGGGCTTTGTTTTTGATTTTTTGAAATGGCCCATTTCTGGTTTATTGCTATGCTTGTCTTTTTTATCACCAAAACCTAATTGAACAGCATCATACCCGTCTTTTTCATTGTTTTTGACCTGGGTAACAGTACAAGGTCCAGCCTGAATTACTGTGCAGGGTATATTAAGTCCGCTTTCAAGAAAGACTGATGTCATACCTATTTTTTTTCCGATTAATCCGGCCATTTTATTTTAATGTTTTAATATTTATACTTTTATTTCAACTTCTACACCACTTGGAAGCTCTAATTTCATCAGTGCATCTATTGTTTTTGGAGTAGAGCTGTAAATGTCAAGGAGGCGTTTATACGATGATAATTCAAATTGTTCCCTTGATTTTTTATTTACAAAGGTAGATCTGAGCACTGTAAAAATTCGCTTATGGGTTGGAAGCGGAATTGGGCCACTTACAACCGAACCGGTTGTTTTTACAGTTTTCACAATTTTTTCAGCAGATTTATCTACCAAATTGTGGTCGTATGATTTTAATTTTATTCGTATTTTTTGATTGCTCATTTTAAAATATATTGATATGTTTTAAACTAGTTCAGCCTTTCCTTTTATTTTTTCTACAATTTCGCGTGCAATTTCGGCAGGTACTTGCTCATAATGTGAAAACTCCATTGTTGATGTAGCACGTCCTGATGATAATGTTCTCAGTGTAGTGACATATCCGAATTGTTCTGCGAGTGGTACCACAGCTTTTACAATTCTTCCGCCAGCTTTTGAGTCCATTCCAATGATTCGGGCTCTTCTCCTGTTTAAGTCCGATACTACATCTCCCATATAATCTTCCGGGGTCACTATTTCAGCTTTCATTACCGGTTCAAGCAAAATGGGTTTTGCTTTGCGGCAGGCACTTCTGAATGCACTCTTGGCAGCAATTTCAAATGACAGGGCATCGGAATCAACATCATGATAAGAGCCATCTTTTAATACTACTTTCATGCTGTCTAATGGATAATCTGCCAATACACCATTGTGCATTGCTTCTTTAAACCCTTGCTCTATACTGGGAATATATTCTTTTGGAATGTTTCCGCCTTTAATTTCATTTACAAATTGCAATTCTTTTTCATCTTCATCAGCAGGGCCAATTTCAACAGAGATATCGGCGAATTTTCCTTTACCGCCTGTTTGTTTTTTGAATACCTCCCTGTGTGAAACGACTTGTGTGAGTTGTTCTTTATATGATACCTGTGGCTGGCCTTTATTGCAGTCAACATTAAATTCACGTTGCAACCTGTCTATAAGTATTTCGAGATGTAATTCTCCCATTCCGCTAATAATGGTTTGTCCTGTATCTTCATCTGTTTTTACTTTAAATGTTGGATCTTCTTCTGCTAATTTTGAAAGAGCGATGCTCAATTTGTCTATATCGGCTTTTGTTTTGGGTTCTACAACAATATGAATAACAGGTTCGGGGAATGAAATATCTTCGAGGAGTATTGGGCTCTTTATATCGCATATAGTATCACCGGTGGTGACTTCTTTGAAACCAACGACAGCACAGATGTCGCCTTCCTGAATATATTCTTTTGGGTTTTGTTTGTTTGAATGCATTTGAAAAAGCCTGGCAATCCTGTTTTTTTTGCCTGTTCTTGTATTAAGAACTTGCAATCCGGGTTTCAGTTCACCGGAATAGACACGAACAAATGATAATCTTCCAGCATAAGGATCTGTTGCAATTTTAAAAACCAGGCCAGCCAACGGATCATTATTGTTTGGCTTTCGTTCTATACTATTTTTAGTTCTTGGATCGAATCCATTTACAGCGTCAACGTCTAAAGGGCTCGGCAGGAAGGCTGTCACAGCATCAAGAAGTCTTTGAACACCTTTGTTTTTAAACGATGCACCACAGAGTACAGGAACTATTTCCTGGTTTATGGTTCCTTTTCTTATGGATTTTTTTATGTCTTCTTTAGTGATTTGGTCCGGATTGTCAATGTAACGTTCAAATAGCTCTTCATCTAATTCCACAGCGGATTCTAATAATTGTTCACGGTATGATGCAGCTTCTTCTTCCATATCTTTTGGAATGTCTTCCAATTCATAGTTAGCACCAAGTTTTTCATCATCATACCATACCACTGCTTTTTGTTCAATGAGGTCAATTACACCTTTAAAGGTTTCTTCTTTGCCAATGGGAATTTGTAATATGACAGGTTTGGCATTAAACGTATCTTTTATTTGACTGGTAACATTATAAAAATCTGCACCGATACGGTCCATTTTATTGATAAAAGCAATTCTGGGCACGCCATATTTATCGGCTTGTCTCCATACTGTTTCACTTTGAGGTTCTACACCGCCGACTGCACAAAAAATTGCAATGGCACCATCCAATACTCTCAATGAACGTTCTACTTCTACAGTGAAATCAACGTGTCCGGGAGTGTCTATGATATTGATTTTATATTCGTTATTATCATATTTCCAGAATGTTGTTGTTGCAGCAGATGTAATGGTAATTCCTCTTTCCTGTTCCTGTTCCATCCAGTCCATTGTCGCACCGCCTTCATGTACTTCTCCCATCTTATATGTAATGCCGGTATAAAACAACATACGTTCTGTCGTTGTTGTTTTGCCAGCATCAATATGCGACATGATTCCAATATTTCTTGTATACTCTAAATTCATCTGTACTGGATTTCGTATTTTAGTGTTAAAATCTAAAATGTGCAAATGCTTTGTTTGACTCAGCCATCTTGTGCATGTCATCTTTTTTCTTGAATGCACCTCCTTCGTTTTTATAGGCTGCCATTATTTCAGCTGCAAGTTTTTCACTCATGGTTTTTCCGTTTCGTTGTCTTGCAAAACTGATCATGTTTTTCATGCTGAGTGCTATCTTACGATCCGGCCTTACTTCCTGGGGTATCTGAAAGGTTGCACCACCAATCCTGCGGCTTCTTACTTCTACCATAGGAGTTATATTTTCCAGCGCTTTTTTCCATACATCAAGCGCATTGTCTTCTTCAAAATTTTTTATTTTACCATCAATGATGTCCATTGCATTATAAAAAATTTTGTATGCTGTATTTTTTTTGCCGTCTTCCATTATGCAATTAACAAACCGGGAAACCTTTTTTTCTTTGTAAACCGGGTCTAATGCTAATTCACGTCTTTTGGCTTTTTTGGCTTTTCTCATGGCTTAAATTATTTTTTTGGCTTTTTGGTACCATATTTAGAACGACTTTGCATTCTTCCATCTACACCGGATGCATCCAATGCACCTCTTATTAAATGATATCTTACACCGGGTAAGTCTTTTACCCTGCCGCCCCTGATGAGTACAATAGAGTGTTCCTGGAGATTATGTCCTTCTCCCGGGATATATGAGTTGACCTCCTTTCCATTCGTTAATCGAACCCTGGCAACTTTTCTCATTGCCGAATTTGGCTTTTTAGGTGTTGTTGTATACACCCTAACACACACACCCCTTTTCTGTGGACATGCATCCAATGCAGGTGCTTTCTTTTTCTCTCGTATCCTTTTTCTGCCTTTTCTGACTAATTGTTGTATTGTTGGCATTATGAAATTGTATTATATTTAACCAAAAATTAAGTTATTGTTGAAAAATTGTTCAACTAAAATGTTTAAAAAAATGGACTGCAAAAGTATTTTATTTTTTTCTATTAAGCAAGAGTATAGGAAAATAATTTATAAAGTTTTTTGATTAATTTCACTTATTTGTTTGTAATGTTCAGGTAATCAGGGTAAAAGTTAAATATTGTTTTGATTTAATTTAATGTGTTATTAATTGAATAAGTGAATATTTTTGAACTATTTGAACATTCAATAAAATAAAATTATAGTTTTGCAAAAAAAACATTTTAATATAAAAATTTCGTAACATGAAAAATTATTCATCAGATAACATTAGAAATATTTCTTTTTTAGGTAATTCAAAATCAGGAAAAACAACTTTAGCCGAATCCATATTATTTGTAAGTAAGGCCGTAAACAGGAAAGGCGAAGTTGAAAATAAAAATACAGTATCAGATTATAATGAAGTGGAACATGCCAATGAAAATTCTATTTTTTCTTCATTATTATATGCTGAACATAATAATTGTAAAGTGAATATTCTGGATACCCCGGGGTTGGATGATTTTTCCGGCAGCCTGCTTTCTTCATTGCATGTTACTGATACTGGGATATTAACAATCAATGCACAAAATGGTGTTGAAGTAGGAACAGAAATACAAAGCCGGTACCTTTCAGAGAAAAATAAACCCACGGTTTTTGTTGTAAATCAAATTGACCATGATAAAGCCAATTTTGAAAAATGCATGGAAGATTTAAAAGAACATTTTGGCAGCAATGTGGTTTTGGTTCAATATCCGGTGAATACAGGTTCCGAGGCAAACTCAGTTATTGATGTCATTTCTATGAAAATGCACACGTATTCTGGCGATAATGTTGAAGTAAAAGACATTCCCGAAGATCAAAAATCTCAAGCAGAAGAATTAAGAAGTGAGTTGATCGAAAAGGCAGCTGAGAATGACGAAGAACTGATGGAAATATTTTTTGAAAAAGAAGATTTGAGCCAGGAAGAATTGCAAAGAGGATTGAAAGAAGGGATCAGGAACAGGGGATTATTCCCAGTGCTTACAGTTTCAGCAAAAAAGGATATTGGTATTGATGGATTGCTTGATTTTTTTGTGAACGCATTGCCGGCACCGAATGAGATGCCTGCTGATAAAAATGCTGATGGGGAAGACGTGCCATGTGACCCTTCTGCAAAAGTAAATGTATTGATTTTTAAAACAGCATTGGAGACACATATTGGAGAAATAAATTATTTTAAAGTGATTTCCGGTGAAATAAGTGAAGGAATGGACTTATATAATGTAAATACCGGAACAAAAGAAAGATTATCTCAGGTTTATGCCATATTGGGAAAAGAAAGAAACAAGGTGAGTAAATTATCAGCAGGCGATCTTGGAGCAACTGTAAAACTAAAAAATACCAAAACAAACAATACCCTAAGTAGTGATAATAACGCCAAACCAATAGCCCCTATTGAATTCCCTAACCCTAAACACAGAACTGCCATAAAACCAGCTACAGAAGGTGAAGAAGAAAAATTAGGAACTGCTATGCAGCAAATGCATAACCAGGATCCGACCATTATCATTGAATATTCAAAAGAATTAAAACAAATCATTGTTCACGGGCAGGGAGAATATCATTTGAATATTTTAAAATGGCACCTTGATAATATTTTTAATGTAGGCAATGAATTTATTCAACCTAAAATTTCTTACAGGGAAACGATTACCAAAACAGCCCAGGCAGACCATCGTCACAAAAAACAGTCTGGTGGTGCCGGACAATTTGGTGAAGTTTATTTAGTTATTGAGCCTTATGAGGAAAATAAGCCCGACCCCAAATCATATAATGTTAATGGAAAGGATATTAAAATAAATGTACGGAATAAAGAAGAGTATGACTTGGAATGGGGAGGTAAATTAGTATTTTATAACTGTATTGTTGGTGGATCCATTGATGCACGGTTTTTACCTGCTATTGTAAAAGGGATTATGGAAAAGATGGAGTCAGGCCCACTAACAGGTTGTTATGTCAGGGATATAAGAGTAGCAGTGTATGACGGAAAGATGCACCCTGTAGATTCAAATGAGATTTCATTTAAAACAGCCGGGCGAAATGCTTTCCAAAAAGCCTTTATGAATGCAAATCCGAAGATTCTTGAACCTATTTATGATTTACAGGTGTACGTTCCTGCCGATAGCATGGGCGATGTCATGAGTGATTTACAGGGAAGACGTGCTATGGTACAGGGAATGGACAGTGAAGGCGGGTTTGAAGTGATCAATGCCCAGGTGCCTTTGGCAGAAATGGATAAGTATTCTACCTCTTTGAATTCATTAACAAATGGTAGAGCCATTTATAATATGAAATTTAACAAATATCAGGAAGTGCCGCCGGATGTTCAGGAAAAACTTCTCAAAGAACATCAGCAAGAAGAGGAAGAAGAATAAAGAAAAAACAAAAACCGGACACTGTGGGATTTGTCTTTTAAAGAATTGAATGATATAACATTATTCTTTTTTAAGTCCACCTTTCATGGTCCGTCAGACTTATAAAAAAAATGACAATCTCTTTCATTAAATAAACACATGAAAAACACAGCACTCATCACAGGCGCCTCCAGCGGCATAGGAAAAGAATTATGTATAATACATGCTGAACATGGCGGGGATATGGTGATAGTAGCCAGAAGAAAAGATAAGCTGGACGAGATCAAGGCAGAGTTAGAAAGAGATTATTCAGTTCGTGTGATGGTAATCTCCAAAGACCTTTCACAAACCGGGGCACCCCGGGAAGTTTATAATGAAATAAAAGAAGCAGGCATTGAAATTGAGTATCTAATAAATAATGCCGGGTTTGGAGGGATCGGTAAATTTTATGAACGGGAAATGGAAAAAGATATGGCCATGATCAACCTGAATATCGTAGCGCTTACAACATTAACCAGGTTGTTTTTGCCTGACTTTGTTAAGAGAGGTTCCGGTAAGGTACTGAATGTTTCTTCTACAGCATCACTCATGCCCGGGCCCTTACAGGCAGTTTATTATGCCACCAAAGCCTATGTGACGTTTTTTAGCAATGCCATTGCCGAAGAGTTGCGCGGTACCAATGTTACTGTAACCAATTTGATGCCGGGAGCTACTGAATCGGAATTTGGACAAATATCCGGGATGGATAAAACCCTGTTGTTTAAAAAAACGGCAAGTTCTCAGAAAGTGGCTAAAGATGGATACAAGGGCATGTTAAAAGGGAAAGTGGATGTGATCTCAGGATTCCCTTTCGTGTTAAAAGTGATGCTTAAATTGGTTCCTTTTGTGCCTAAAAAAATGCTGCTGAAAACTGTAAGGAAATTGCAGGAAACAGAGTAGGATAATTACATGGAATATCAGTTAATGTTTTTTGAATTTAATTGATTAATATAGATTTTTTTCGTGCCTGATTAATTTTTCCAACGAATAAAACGTAGGCAAAGTTATATCAATATCCTTTCCTTCCACACTCACCCCCCCCGTTTTCCATGTTCATCCAAAAATGTTTTATTTTCGACACGGGCTTAACGTATATTTGAGGCATAATTTTTTAAAAGTATCATTTAAATTTAATGCCATGAGAACGGGTAAATTTATTACAATTGTATTATTTTTTTGTTTAACAGGGGGCTTGAGAGGAGAAGAAGCTGCCGAGGTGTACCAGACCATCCGGGGGCGGGTGATTGATAAACAGAGCAGGGTATCATTGCCCGGGGCAAGCCTTGTCGTTGAATTTAACGGGGAACAAACCGGAACAGTCACTGATACAGACGGCTATTTTACCATCCCGGAGGTTCCTGTTGGAAGAGCTAACATAACAGCCAGTTTTGTAGGGTATCACTCAGCCACCCTCAGTAATCTGAATATTACATCGGGAAAGGAATTGGTGCTTGCCATTGAGCTGATAGAAAAGGTAGAAAAAGTAGAAGAGGTGACAGTGAGAGCCTCTAAAAAAGCAGAATCTGTCAACCGGATGGCCAGTATCAGCGCCCGTACCTTCACGGTGGAAGAGAGTAAGCGGTATGCCGGTGCCCGAAACGATGTCTCGCGTATGGCAGCCAACTATGCCGGCGTGGGTACTGCCAATGATGCGGTGAACGATATCGTAATCCGGGGCAACTCACCTACTGGATTGTTGTGGAGGCTGGAAGGCGTGGACATCCCTAATCCCAATCATTTTGGAGGCATGGGAGCTACAGGAGGGCCGGTAAGCATGTTAAACAATAATGTATTGAGCAATTCCGATTTTATCACCGGGGCTTTTCCGGCAGAATATGGCAATGCCATGTCGGGTGTATTCGATTTGAGCATGCGAAACGGGAATTATCAAACCCATGAGTTTTTAGGGCAAATTGGCTTTAATGGGTTTGAGTTTGGTGCAGAGGGGCCTATCTCAAGAAATGCCCGTTCGTCTTACCTGCTCAATTACAGGTATTCTACTATGGGAGTTCTTAAAGCGATGGGTATGAGTTTTGGCACGGGAGAGGCGGTCCCCGATTATCAAGACCTCACCTTTAAAGTGAACCTGCCCACGCAACATGCAGGCCGTTTTACCTTTTTCGGATTAGGTGGACATAGTGCCATTAATTTTATCTACAGCGAACGCGATACCACCAAAGAAGAAAAAAACCTGTATGCTTATGAGGGGCTTGATATATTTAGTTTCAACCGGCAGGGAGTTATAGGCCTTAAGCATAATTATATCTTTGGAAACGGATTTTATACCGAATTAGCAATTGGCGCTTCCGGGATTTATAATAATGGACGGGCAGATTCGGTAAACGCGGTGACCAATGAAACATGGAACATAGGAAATAACCGGCTAAAAGAAAGCAGGATGTTTTTACAGGCAGAGCTTAATAAGAAATTCAATGCCAGGCATCATGTTAAAATAGGAGGAAAAAGCCAGAAAATACAATTTGATTTATTCAATAACTATTATAATAATGCCCTTAATGATTTTATTGTATCATTAAATTATAATGGTCATGCATATTTACATCATGCTTTTACCCACTGGCAGTTTAGACCCACTGATGAGATTATATTTAATACGGGTGTGCATGCTCAATACCTTGAGTTTAACGAAGCATTTTCTCTGGAACCCCGTTTTGCTGTGAAATGGAAATTGGATAAACGACAAAGCATTAGTGCAGGATATGGATTGCACAGCCAAACCATGCCTTTGTATATTTATTTTCTTGAGTTCACTGGAACGAAAGGGCATAAATATATGCCCAATCAATCCATTGGTTTCAGTAAGGCCCATCATTATGTGATTGGATATGACAGGATGATTGCAAAGAATTTAAGAATTAAAGCAGAAGCATATTACCAGGATATATTCCAAAGTGCCGTAGAACCGGTGTCCAGTTCTTATTCCCTGATCAATATGACCTCGTGGGAACAACAATACCCTGACAGTCTTGTGAATGGGGGAGAAGGATACAACTATGGACTGGAACTGACAGTTGAAAAATTTTTAAGTGGGGGCATGTATTATCTCATTACTGCTTCTCTGTTTGAATCCAAATACAGAGGGAGTGATAATGTTTTGAGAAACACAGCTTTTAATGGCAACCATGTAGTAAATGCATTATTTGGGAAAGATTTTGCATTGCCTGTCAAAAAGATGAAGGAGAAGAAGCGGTTTATTGCTGTAGATACAAAAATAACCACTGCCGGAGGCCAGCGATATACACCGGTGGATGTAAATGCTACACTGGAGTCTAATTTTGTTAAATATAATGAAAAACAGGCTTTTAGAAAAAGGTTTGAAAATTATTTCAGGGCAGACATACGGATTGCTTATCGTACAGATGGGACTAAGTCTTCACAAGAATTCGCCCTGGATATTCAAAATGTCACCAACCATCAAAACCCTTATCAATTGAGCTTTGACAGGGGTGAGATGAAAGAGGAGGTGATATATCAGCTTGGACTTTTTCCTATGATTCAGTACAGAATAGAATTTTAATGTGTAAATTAGGGGAATGTCTTAAGGCCACAACATTGTAAACCTTGTATTCTTTGAAAAAAATGATTATCTGTTTTTATGCCTAAAGTAAAGCTAAAGGCCGGAAAATCTTTTGAAATGATTGGGCATAAAAACAGGTCACAATTATAAAAAATGTACAGTTTCAATATGAATAATGTATATGAATTAAAATAGAAACAATTGAAAATAAAAAAAACATAAGTCATACATCATTGTAGAAGACGAAAAAATGGCCTCTGGACATTTGGAGGAGATGCTGAATGACGTTGACCCTGATATTCATGTAAAAGCTATTGTGGAAACCATCGCTGATGCAGTGCAGTGGTTTAAAAGTAACAGAGCAGACCTGGTATTTATGGATATCCATCTTGCTGATGGGAGTAGTTTTAATATTTTTGAGCAGGTCAATATAACAACTCCGGTGATTTTTACTACTGCTTATGACCAGTATGCCATAAAAGCATTTAAAGTGAATAGTGTTGATTATCTTTTAAAACCTTTTAGTGTAGAAGAGTTGGAACAGGCATTGGCCAAATATAAACAATACAATCATTTTACACCGCGATCACAATTCGATATCCAGTCCATCAAAAATGCCCTTGGCATTCAGAAGGAATATAAAAAACGCTTTATGGTGTATTATGGCGATAAAATCAAAAGCATTAAAACGGAAGTTGTCGCGTATTTTTTTTCAGAAGAAAAAAATACTTTTTTAACC
>CAYMKE010000005.1:0-32260 GCA_964390955.1 uncultured Bacteroidales bacterium
TAATAGTGTTTTATATCGATCTTTATCGTTTTGCGGTGAATTTTTCGGGTTAAAAAGAAACTTTTTGAACCGGGTACGCGCTGGTGGGGTAACGATTTGAATAGAAAACCAATGGAAATAGATATTGTGGCAAAATCCAGAGACAAAATAGAGCTCATTATTGGGGAAGCTAAATGGTCATCAACAAGAAATATCCAGGCTTTATTAAAAGAACTGGATAAAAAAGTAGAAAGTTTCCCGAAAGGCGATTATAAAAGAATACATAAAGCGCTGTTTATAAAAGAAAAAGCGGAAAATATCCCTGAAGGCTATCATATTTTCACACCAACAGACATTGTTTGCTCGTATAATCCCCAATTTGGAGGTTTAGAAAGTTTAAAAGGTTTAGAAAGTTTAGAAAGTTTAGAGGGTTTAGATAGTTTATTCTCAACAATCTAAACTTCCTCAACTACCTCAACTTTCTCAACTTCCCCCATTTAAGGTTTATATTTGTTTTTTGAAAGAAAGGAATTAATAGATATCCCTTTAAAAAATCATTTATTTGGCAGAGCGTGCAGAAGCATAATTCGGCCTTGATTTTTTTGTTTCTTTTTTCATTTAAGGAAAAAAGGAAAATATAGGTTAAAAAATATTGTTAAAAGTTTAGTAGGTTTGCAGGTTTTGAAGCTGCTTTACGCAGAGATATTATTTTCTTAGCGTAACTTAGTGCTACTTAGCGGTGCTTCGCGTTATAGCTCTAAACGAAGCCGAAGCTGCTGAAATGATATGTTTTTTTCTTTCGGTGCATTAAAAAAGTTAAACTGGTTAACCGCCCCCTCGTTTACCATACAAAACTTCTGAAAAATCCTTGTTTAAAAAAGGAGATACGAATCACAGATTAAGCTTTTTATGAAAAGAGGGTACCGGTTTATTAGAGTTAGGGATTATTGTAAGGAAGTTGGCCTTTAAAGATAAGGTTGATTGTTTCACGCAAAGAGCGCAAAGAAGTCGCAAAGAACGCAAAAAATTTTGGTACTACTGCAATTATTGTGGAAAAAGTAATATTAGAATACAGAAGTCAGAAAAATCATTGAAGCTTATAATAAAACTATTCTGAATTCCGGATACTCTGAATCAACTTCCACTAAAATGGTAGTAGAACCAAAAAAAATAACAGAAAATTTTTTCTGATCGGAAAAAAATCTAAAAAAATGTCGACTTTATGGACAAACACTATTTAGAGTCAAACAAGGTATTTGAAAATTTTGTACTTTTAAGGTTCGATAGTAGAAGCGGCTACGGCTTATACAGCTGACCGTTGTGTGTAATGCCAAGAGACGCAACACTAAAATGAAATATCAATTAAAAAAGGGGGGATGAAAAATGAAAATTCTAATTATTTTTAACCGTGAACCTTATGACAACACGGATGTAACATGGAATGGATTAAGACTTGCAGATACGTTGAAAAAAAACGGACAGGAGGTAAGAATTTTTTTAATGAATGATTCTGTTGATATGGCAAGGGATGTATGTAAAGCACCAGACGGTTATGACCAGGATTTATCACAAATGCTAAGAGATTTGATTTCAAATGGAGTACTCGTTAGAGTTTGTGGAACTTGTATGGCACGTTGTGGAATTTATAAAAACCATCCATATTTTGAAGGTGCAAATAAATCTACAATGGGTGAATTGGCAGAATGGGTAATAGATTCTGATAAGGTTTTAACATTCTAATATTTTCGGATAAAGAATTATAGTAAATGGATAAAGTAATTGAAGCAGTTAAGCTCACTAAAAAATATGATAATTTTACCGCAGTCAAAAACATTTCTTTTTATGTAAAAAGAAGTGAGATTTTTGGTTTTTTAGGTACTAATGGAGCTGGTAAAACAACTACAATAAATATGTTGATTGGAATGGCAAGAATTTCATCAGGTAATATTTATTACAACCGCAACGACCTGACAAAAAAGTTAAAAAAAGCACAGGAAATAATTGGTGTTGTTGCTGATGAAAGTAATTTGTATGACGAAATGAGTGGATATGAAAATCTTTGTTTTTGTGGGTCTTTATATGGACTTATAAAAATGGAGAGAGAAACAAAAGCTGCCGAATTACTAAAGAAATTTCAATTAACCGAAGCTGCAAACAAAAAATTCAAAGCCTATTCAAAAGGGATGAAACGAAAATTAACAATTGCAGCAGCGTTAATTCATAATCCACAAATATTAGTTGCAGCTTAAAAAACATCAATACGATTAAAATTATAAGTACTGAAAAAATTAATATTTCACCTATTGTATTATTCTTATCATCGGAGAATATTTTCATTACCGAAGCAAAATTAATAGTACCGACAGGTGTTTGAAGCACAGACTTATTTAAATTTTTTTCGTTTCCCGATGATTTTTTTGTGTGGATTATTTGTCCCAGTTGTTTCATTACCAGTTTTTGTTCAACCTTTATCATATATTTTACCTGTAACATACGGTGTTGATATTTTGAGGTTTTCTATTTATGGGAGTAATTCATTTTCAATATATTTTGACTTGATTTTAGTTCTGGCTTTTTGCCTAATCTTATTTTGGATTAGCTTATTGAATATTAAGAAAAAGTGGATTAAATAATAGATGGGAAATAAGGCACAGATACACAATACGCGGTATAAAACATAGGGGTTTAAGTGGTTATTCAAGCATTCTGCCATGCATAAAAGTATAGTGTATCTTGATAAGTATGTAGCCCGCAATCCCCAACGATTTCATATGTGTGTCGAGAAGCAGTGAATCGGCAAAAGGAACATCACTGCATGCTGCAATAAAGATGGTGGAACCGACCCACCGGGGGTTGTCGTGCAGGAGAGAGCCTCAACTTAACCCGAAAAATTCACCGCAAAATGATAAAGAATCACCTTTTTATACTCATATGGTGTTCCTGTATTTTTTTAAAATAAATAAAATGCGAATAAACTGCTATTTAACCTTTTCCTTTACACTGCTTTTGAACTCAGCAGAAGGTTTAAAATCCGGGATAAAATGTTCTGGAATAATAATTTCTTTGTTTTCAGAAATAACCCTCGCCTTCTTTTCCATCCTTTTTTTGGGCCTGAATGTTCCAAATTTTCTAAGATAGACTTTTTCTCCTTTTTCTACTGATTCTTTAATAGAATCCATAAAAGCTTCAACAATCACTTTTATATCCTTTTTGTTTTCTCCTGAAATTTTCCGGGAAATTTCTTCGACAATTTCCTTTTTTGTCATCTTTTATTTTTTTTAAAATTAGCAAATTTAGAGCATCAAATATAAAAAATTAATTAACAAATTAAATAAAATATGATAAAATAAAAAGGTGATTTAGATTACCTTTTAGGGTGCTTTATGTTTTATTTGTCTGATTGGCAGAATTCTATGATTTGATAAAAAAGAAAAAATATGATTTATTATTAAATTAAAAAAAATCGTTTATTTTTATGTATTATTATTTAATAAACAGGAATTTTAAAAAAAATATAAATTTTGAAAGAGTGTATTGTTGTCATACCAACGTATAATGAGGTATTAAATATTCAGGGGATTATAAAAAAAGTTTTTTCCTTAACCGGACAATTTCATGTATTGGTAATAGATGATAATTCTCCCGATGGAACAGCAGATGTTGTTAAATCAATGCAAGAAGAATTTTCTAATAAACTTCATTTGATAGAAAGGGAAGGAAAACTAGGCCTGGGAACCGCATATATAAGAGGATTTAAATGGGCCATTGAGCAAGGATACCAGTATATTTTTGAAATGGATGCTGATTTTTCACATAATCCGGATGATTTAGTACGGTTATACGATGCCTGCGTAAACCAGGGAGCAGACGTAGCGATAGGCTCGCGTTACAAATCGGGGGTTAATGTGGTCAACTGGCCGATGGGCAGGGTTCTTATGTCATATTTCGCTTCAATTTATGTCCGCGTAATTACAGGAATGAATATCAAAGATACTACTGCAGGTTTTAAATGTTACTCCAGAAAGGTGTTGAATGCTATAAACTTAGATAAAATCAGATTCAAAGGGTACGCATTTCAGATTGAAATGAAATATACTGCATGGAAACTTGGATTCAATATTGTGGAAGTCCCTATTATTTTTACAGACCGTAAACAGGGAGAGTCTAAAATGAGTGAAGGGATTTTTAATGAAGCATTATTTGGCGTGTTGAATATGAGGCTTCGAAGTTTGTTCAGAAAGTATCCAAAAAAGAAACAAAACCTTTGAAACACTATTTTATGAACATACTATTATAATTTAGAATACTAAGAGAAATTTTTTATTATGCTCGGCTGTTTATACCGATGGATAAGAATATATAACGCAAATTGCCAACTGCCAATTAAGTCATCAATCTAAATTTAAAACAGAGCCTAAACTTCTAAACTCAATTAACTCAATTAACTCAATTAACTCAATTAACTCAATTAACTCAATTAACTTAATTAACTTAGTAACTTAAAAATAAACAGATGAACCATTGGTTTATTCAAAATATAAACATTGTTAATGAAGGCGTGTGTTTCAAAGGCAGCATTCTGATCGAGGATGGATACATAGCAGAAATATTCCCTGAAAATGCTTCATACAACATCCCTCAGGGCATACCAATTATTGAGGGAAATGATAACTATTTATTGCCTGGCATTATTGATATTCACGTGCATTTTCGTGAACCGGGGCTGACTCATAAGGGAGATATGTCTACAGAATCTTCCGCTGCTGCTGCCGGTGGAGTTACATCCATTTGCGAAATGCCCAACACCAATCCACCCACTATATCAAAAGAATTGCTATCCAATAAATATCAATGCGCTTCTGAATCATCAATTACGAATTACGCGTTCTATCCCGGGGCCACAAACCATAATATTGAATGGTTATTGCAAATAAACCCATGTGATATTCCCGGGGTCAAAGTATTCTTAGGCGCTTCTACAGGCGATCTTTTATTGGAAGACAGCGCTGTATTTGAAATGTTATTGCAGAAATCGAATCTCCCGGTGATGGTGCATGCAGAAGACAATGATATTATTCATCGTAATATTGAATTGTTTTCCGGGAAATACAACGGAATAATTCCTCCACGGGAACATATAAATATAAGAAGCAGGGAGTCATGCATGAAAGCATCTGAATATGCCATTGAAACGGCTTGCAGGTATCAGTCCCGCTTGCATTTATTACATGTTACAACCAGGGAGGAATGTGTCTTGATTCAACACGAAAAAGTGAAAAATAAATTTTTAACTGCAGAAGCATGTACCGGGCATTTATTTTTTAATGAACATCATTATAATACATTAGGAAACCTTATAAAAGTCAATCCTTCGATCAAATGTACATCAGATCAAAAGGCATTGACAGAAGCAGTACGGAACAATCATCTCGATTTGATTGCGACAGACCATGCTCCCCATCTTTATGATGAAAAACAACGGGATTATTTGGATGCTCCTTCCGGCATGCCCCTGATACAACATAGCCTGAATGCGATGATTGAATATTATTTTCAGGGTGTTTTTTCGCTTGAACAAATCGTCCAAAAAATGTGTCATGCGCCTGCTGATATTCTGAAAATAAACAACAGGGGCTATATTCGTAAAGGGTATTTTGCTGACCTTGTGATGGTGGATCTCAAACATAAATGGACTGTAAATAAAGATAATATACTTTATAAATGCAACTGGTCTCCTTTTGAAGGTACCAGATTCCAATCGTCTGTGATAAATACATTGATAAACGGGTGTTTGGTTTATGACAAGGGGCTCATTAACAGACAATATAAAGGCCACAAACTAAGTTTTAACAGGTAGTATAATAATATAATAAAAAATCAGGCGTTAAAATGATGTAGCTTTTTAATATTTAATTAGTGTTTGTCCATAATGTCCGCTAACTTCGTTACGCTTGCCCCAAAATTGCTCATTTACACCAGTAAACTGCGCATTTTGGGGCTTCGCAAGCCTTGTTATCGAACATTATGATCCAAACACTTGACTTTATAGACGAACTCTAATTAGAGCCTGTTCATAAAGTCGAGTGTTTGGATTATAAAGACAATTAACATTCTTTAAATGAAAAAACAAAATGAAAAAATTAATTTTAAAAACCGTAACCATTTCTTTACTTATTGCTTTTACAGCATGTAAAGAAGAAGTAAAAAAAGATGTTTCTTCAAAAGAACGAGCCCGGTCTTTACAAGAAGTTTCACCGCAGGTAACCGGCCAGATTTCGGACAACATGAAAGGAACATACTTATTTGCTGATTCGATCATTTATGACGTGATCATAAAAAACACAGACCAAAACAACCAGTGGAAAAATGAGTGCCTCAAAGGATTGAACAAAGAGGCTTTTCTGAATAAATTATTTAAAAATATTTATAACAACACGTTTAAAGTGTATGACTTTAGCTCCAATACACTGTTATCTGTTGAAGACATAAAAGCAATTGAGGCCGATGAGGAGTATAAAAGAGAACATATAGGGAAAATGCAATTTAAGGAAGATTGGTATTATGATTTTTCTACAGGAACAATGTACAAAAAGATACATTCTGTTATTTTGGGTTATGAAGTAGTTGGCCCTTCTGGAGAAGTGAAAGGATATAAACCCATGTTTAAGATTATTATGGAGTAAAAACGGGATGTTTTCAGATGATCGTGGCAATCGTTGTTTTGCGTGCGCGGACTTTATCACCAAGTTTTACATTAATATGGGTGTTTAGGGGTAAAAAAATATCTACCCGTGAGCCGAATTTAATGAAACCGAATTCTTCTCCCTGTTCAAATTTTTGACCTGGTTCTGAAATATATGTTACAATCCTCCGGGCTACCATCCCTGCAATTTGCCTGACCATAACCTGAATGTTAGACTCTGTTTCAATAATAAGGGTAGATCGTTCATTTAAATGAGATGATTTTGGGTTTCTAGCGATTAAAAATTTTCCGGGATGATATTTATAATACTTTACCAGGCCCTCTACGGGTGACCAATTTATATGTGCATTCCAAATAGACATGAAAATGGATACCTGTATTCTGCGTTCGTTGAAGAATTCATTTTCTTCGGTTTCTTCAATTGCTACAATTTTTCCGTCGGCCGGAGAAAAGATTTTATTTTTATCAGGGTATAAGCCCCGGTTAGGCTTATAAAAAAAGAAACCTAACAATATGATTATGAATATAGAAAAAAGCAGAAAAAGAGACAGGATAAAAGTATATTTTGGGAACAAATTAAAAGCAATTCCATTTATAATGATTAAGATTATAAATGTTACAATGCAAATTTTGTAACCTTCTTTATGTATTTTCATTTATTATTAAGTTATTAAGTTATTAAGTTATTAAGTTATTAAGTTACTAAGTTAATTAAGTTTAGATGTTTAGGTTTTGTTCAAAATTTAGATTGCCACCAGCCACCAGCCAACTTCCAACGACCAACTGCCAACCTCTATATCTTTATGCCTTTCTTTTCCTTTATAATCATGCTCGGTTCAAATAATATTCTGGATCATATAGAGATATATAAAAACACATGGAAGTGCAATCAACATACTGTCTGTCCGGTCTAATATGCCCCCGTGCCCGGGCAAAAACGTGCCACTGTTTTTAACATCTAAATTGCGTTTGATTTTTGATTCAGTGAGGTCGCCCAATGTTCCGGTGATTGCAGTGATAATACCAATAAATATCCAATGTGATGTATTAAGTGTGTCCATTACATAACTTAACACGATGCTGACAATGATTGTCATCAATATTCCACCGATGGTGCCTTCCCATGTTTTTTTAGGTGAGATTTCAGGGAATAAGAGATGTTTCCCGGTTAAAGAGCCGGTGATATATGCAAATGTATCATTGATCCACAACAAGATCATAAATCCCAGTATAATTTCCCAATGATAGTGGTCATACCCTTTCACTCCGAGATAATGAATTAAAGAAAACGGGAGGACAATATAAACCAGGGAGAAAAAAATAAATGCAATTTCTTTTAATAATTGTTTGTGCTTGTTCGTAAAAAGGAAATATAAGAAGACAGAGACAAAAATTGGAATGAGTAAAATCAGAATCCAAAGACTGCGGAACCCAAAAGTAAACAGGTGGCTGAAGGTGTATAACAGGATTCCTGATAAAATCCCGGTGATTTTAAGAAAAGGAGAAGTAACAGTGAGACTGTAAAATTCATAACATGCCCATATCATCAGGAGCATGTAAATAGTAAAAAAGCTGTGCCTTCCTGTAATGACTGCTAAAACAATCATTATAACATAGACTGAACCGGTGATGGTTCGTTTTGTAAATTCATTCACTCTTCAAATTCTTTAATAAGGGTACGGGCTTTTAAATGATTTTCTTCTTTCACATATATTTCTATATCCCCAAAAGAGGTGTAAGATGAATCTTTTTTATTAATGGAAACAGCCTGTATATCATGATCTGCTAACATTTTTTTGATCAATTCAGCAAGGTATTCTTTTTTTACTGTCCAAACCAAAATCCATCCTTTTTCCATATTATTCGTTGTTTTCTTTTTTGTCCGAATTATCTTGTTTGTTGTTTGTTGTTTTTTTGTTTTCGTCATTTCCTTTTTTTATCATAGGCTCTTCTTCTTTCTCATATTCGTTTTCAAATGGCCTTTTTCCAAATATATTTACAAGGTCTTCTTTGAATATTATTTCACTTTCCAACAATTTGTTGGCCAGTTTTTCCAATCCTTCTTTATGGTCTCTTAATATTTGTTTAGCTTTTTCGTATACTTCTTCTATAATTCGTTTAGCTTCTGCGTCAATTAATTCGGCTGTTTTTTCGCTGTATGGTTTAGTAAATGCATATTCATCTCTTCCGCTTGAGTCGTAATAGCTGATATTACCTATTTTTTCACTCATACCAAAGTAAGTTATCATGGCATACACTTGTTTTGTAGCTTTTTCAAGGTCATTTAAAGCACCGGTTGATATTTCTCCGAATGTTTCTTCTTCGGCTGCCCGTCCACCCAAACTGGCACAAAGTTCATCATATAGCTGGGCTTTATTGGTAATTTGCCGTTCTTCAGGCAGATACCATGCACTACCAAGTGATCTTCCGCGCGGGATAATGGTTACTTTCACCAGTGGGTGTGCATGTTTTAAGAACCAGCTAACAGTAGCATGGCCCGCCTCATGAAAAGCAATGGTTTTCTTTTCCAGTTTGGATATTATTTTATTCTTTCGTTCAAGTCCTGCAATGATCCGGTCCACAGCATCCAAAAAATCTTGTTTGCTAATGGTTTTCTTTTTTTTACGGCCTGCAATTAATGCTGCTTCATTGCATACGTTCTGGATATCTGCTCCGGAAAATCCTGGTGTTTGTTTGGCAAGGAACATAATATCCACATCTTTATCTATTTTAAGAGGTTTGAGGTGGACGTTAAAAATTTCTTGGCGTTCTTTTAAATCAGGTAATTCCACATGGATTTGACGGTCGAACCGACCGGCTCTTATGAGCGCTTTATCAAGCATGTCGGCTCTGTTGGTGGCAGCCATAATGATGACTCCTGAATTGGGTTCAAAACCGTCCATTTCACTCAATAATTGGTTGAGTGTGTTTTCCCGTTCATCATTGGCACCCATATTTGGGTTTTTGCCCCTGGATCTGCCAATGGCATCAATTTCATCAATAAAAACAATACAGGGTGCTTTTTCTTTGGCTTGTTTAAACAAATCCCTTACCCTCGAAGCGCCAACTCCTACAAACATTTCTACAAAGTCAGAACCCGAAATGCTAAAGAATGGAACGTCTGCCTCGCCTGCTGCGGCGCGTGCCAGTAATGTTTTACCCGTGCCCGGCGGGCCGATTAATAAAGCCCCCTTAGGTATTTTGGCACCTAATTGGGTGTATTTTTCTGGTTCTTTTAAAAATTCTACCAACTCTTTGATTTCGGCTTTGGCTTCTTCTAACCCTGCAACATTACTAAAATCAGTCTTTACAGATGTTTCTTTGTCAAATAATTTGGCTTTGGATTTGCCAACACTGAAAATATTTCCTGCAGCTCCCCCGGCTTTTGAATTCATTTTCCGGAAAATAATAATCCATATTACCACCAGGATGATGATGGGCAAAAACCATCCCAGTAGCTCTCCAAATATATCTCTGCGGGTTTCGTAAGCGACAATAATTTTTTCTTCTTCTGAGAAACCCTTTTGGGCTTCTTCCAGTTGCTTATTGAATGTTTCAACTGAACCTATGTTAAAATAATAATGCGGGCCTTCTTTATTCGGGCCAAATGATTTTTCCCGGATATCACTGTAGCGCTCTTTGCTTATTTTATCGGGTTTTATGTAAACCTCTGCACGTTCTTTATTTACAACAACAACTTTTTCTACATCATGATTTTTAAGCATTTGATTTTCAAACCTGTTCCATGTGATTTCAATCATGTTATTGCCTATATTGAGCATCTGAATGCCAATAAATAATATGGCAATGGCAGCATAAATCCAATAAATACTTATCTTAGGCTTAGGGGGCTTATTTTCTTTCTTGTTTTTTCCCTCTTGCTTATTTTTTTTCGGGTCAGGAAAAATTTTTTTAGGTTCTTTTTCTTGTGTGTTTTGTTTATCTTTTTCTGGCATATGTTTAAACTAAGTTTTCTATTTTTTCTATTTTTACATCATCCCATAGTTCTTCTATGGCATAATATTTTCTGACATCACGCTGAAAAATGTGAACCACAATGTCGTGATAATCAAGAATGATCCAGCATGAATTGCCATACCCCTCTTTGTGTACAGGAGGTTCCTGGAATTGATCTTTAACTTTTTTTTCTATGAAATTTGCAATAGCATTAACTTGTACATTGGAGTCGCCATGACAAATAATAAAACGGTCGCAAATGCTATTATCAATTTCCGACATATGGATATCAACTATTTCTTTCCCTTTTTTATCTTGTATTCCGGCAATAATAAAATGAACAAGTTTTTCTCTCATAAATAATTTATAAATCAAAAATGAAGGACAAATATAATGAATTTTAACTCTTTTATCTTAATGTTATGCTAAATGTTTAAATTGTTCAAGATTCGTATAACGCAGAAATTGGAGTTTTATTTTAGTGCCACTAAATATAAAAATATCATAAATGAAAGCGGATAAAAATATAATAGGAAGTCAGTATATTTATTTCAATGAGATTAATTCAACCAATACCCATCTGAAGAAATTATTAAAAACAGGTGAGAGCATCCCTGAAGGAATGGTTGTAAAAGCCGGTTTTCAGAACGGCGGACGAGGAATGGCAACGAATCAATGGGTCAGTGAACGTGAGAAAAATTTAACGTTTAGTTTTGTTGTTCGTCCTGATTTTATTATTCCGGAAAACCAATTTGTTATAACTAAAATAATGGCGCTTGGAATAGCAGAATTCCTAGCGGGGTATACCGGTAATATCGCGATTAAGTGGCCAAATGATTTAATGGTTCATGATCAGAAAATATGTGGAATATTGATCGAAAATTCATTAAATGAAGAAAAGATTGAATATTCTGTCATAGGAATAGGCCTGAATATAAATCAGCAAACATTTCCCCGGGAAATATCACGGCCTGTTTCATTATCTATGATAACCGGTAATCAGTACGATTTGGATAAATGTTTTAATCAGTTGATTAATATTCTGAACAAATGGTATACAGATTTAAAATATTCAGATGATTATTCGGGGATTCATCAAAAATACCAGGATTTGCTTTACAGACGCGATGAAACGGTTTGTTTTAAAACAGTTCAGCGAAGATTCAGGGCAGTGATTCGGGGCGTTGACAAATATGGGCAGTTGGTTTTAAAAAATACCAATGGACAATTGGAGCGATTTGGATTTAAGTCCGTTGAGATGGAGGATGAACCGGGCTATACCTCCCGATAATCCACTTTATACCAAAAATAAAAAAACGGGAACGTGACTTATTCACGTGTATATCATTGAATCATCATGAATGGTCAGCCTGCCTTGTATTTTTCACTGTAGGATATTAAAGATTGAATTAAGAGGTTGTTTTCTTTTTTATTTCCGACTGTAAAACGCAGGCAATTGTCACATAAATGCACATCTGACCGGTCTCTGACAATAATTTTTTGATCTCTCAGATAGTTATAAATGGTTTTAGGTTCTTTCATTTTTACAAGAAAAAAGTTGGCATCAGAAGGATAAATTTTTTCTACAAAAGAAAATTCCCGGAGTTGGGTAATCAATTTCTCTTTTTCTTCCATGATCTTATTGATGCGCGATGTTTTTTTCTTTTCGTTTTTTAAAGCGGCTAATGCAATTTTTTGAGTGAGTGCATTTACATTATAGGGATATTTTATTTTATTGAGCAGATCAATGATTTCTTTTTTGCCCAATGCCATTCCAAGCCTGATCCCTGCCATTCCATAGGCCTTGGAAAAAGTTTGCATGATCACAAGGTTTTCGTGTTGTGATAAGTGTTTTATAAACCCCTCATATGGTGTGAAATCAATATACGCCTCGTCCAATACAACAATGCCCCTAAAAAAGGATAATATTTCAAGGATGTCTTCTTCTTTAAAGCAATTTCCTGTTGGATTATTTGGTGAACACAAAAAGATCAGTTTCGTGTATTTATTTACAGATGATTTAATTGCGTCAATATTTAGTTGAAATTCAGATGTTAATGAGACTTTTTTTGTTTCTACATCATTGATGCCTGCACTTACGGCATACATCCCGTAAGTGGGATTCATAATCATGATGTTTTCTCTTCGTGGTTCACAAAAGGTACGAATGAGCAAATCAATTGCTTCATCACTGCCATTGCCCAAAAAAATGTTATCCGGGTGAATTCCTCTCATTTCACCCAATGTTTGTTTTAATTCTTTATTCAATGGGTCGGGATACCTGTTATAAGGAGCATTGTAAGGGTTCTCATTGGCATCAAGGAATATGGCATCTTTTCCCTGGTATTCTTCTCTGGCAGAAGAATAAGGGGATAATTTTAAAATGTTTTGACGTACAAGTTTATCCAGATTCATTGTTTATTGTTCATTATTCATTGTTATTTTTTATCTGTCCGGTTCATCCTGATAGTTACTGCATTTGCATGAGCTGTAAGGCCTTCTGCATTTGCCATTTTTAGAGTGATGTCTCCAATCCGGTCAATCCCTTCCCTGCTTAATTCCTGGAATGTGATTTTTTTCACAAAACTATCAAGGTTCACCCCATTATACGATTTTGCAAATCCATTGGTTGGCAATGTATGATTTGTTCCTGATGAATAATCACCAACGCTTTCGGGAGTATAATTTCCAAGGAATACAGAACCTGCATTGATAATATTTTCAGCTACTCTCTCGTAATTTTTAAGTGAAATGATCAAATGTTCCGGAGCATAAGCATTTATCAGTCCGGTCATTTCTTCTTCATTATTGACCAAAATGGCTTTGCTGTGTTGCAAAGCTTCTTTTGCATACTCTTTTCGGGATAATTTTTCAAGCTGTAATGAAACCTCGTGTTGAACAGCATTGATAATTTTTTCTTTTGTTGTGACGAGAATAACCTGGCTGTCGTTGCCATGTTCTGCCTGTGACAGAAGGTCTGCGGCAATAAATGCCGGATTTGCTGATTCGTCTGCCATCACGGCTACCTCAGAAGGTCCTGCAGGCATGTCAATGGCTGCAGCATTTCTGCTCACAATTTGTTTAGCTGCTGTAACATATTGATTTCCCGGCCCAAATATTTTATGTACCTTAGGAATGGTTTCGGTTCCATATGCCATGGCTCCAATGGCTTGGGCACCACCTGTTTTATATACCCTGGTAATTCCAACCAATTGAGCAGCATAAAGGATGGCAGGATGAATGTTGCCATCTTCATCAGGCGGGGTGCAAAGGATCATTTTGCGACATCCGGCTATTTTTCCCGGTATACCTAACATTAATACAGTTGAAAATAATGGAGCCGTGCCACCGGGAATATAAAAACCAACATTTTCAATTGCAACGCTTTTTTGCCAGCACTGTACACCGGGAGCTGTTTCAACCTTTTGAATTGGTTGTTGCTGTGCCTGATGAAATGTTGTAATGTTGGATAATGCTTCATCCATTGCTTTTTTTAATCCCGGTTCTAATTGCCCTCCTGCTTCATTAATCGTTTTTTTGGAGACAGATAGTGTTTGAATATCAGCGTTGTCAAATTTTTTTGTGTATTGTTTTACAGCGGAATCCCCATGTTGTTTTATGTCTTCAAGGATTTCATTTACTACATGATCTACCTTCAAAGTATCGAAGAGCGGTCGTTGGATAATCGAATCCCATTCGGTTTGTTTTGGATACCTGATGATTTTCATATGTTTATTATTAAGTTACTAAGTTACTAAGTTTTTAAGTTACTAAGTTTAGAAGTTTTTAAGTTATTAAGTTAATTGAGTTGATTAAGTTTAGAGGTTTAGAAGTTTAGAGGTTTAGAGGGCGTATGGAATTTTCCCGATAACTTTTCCACCGTTTTAAACGTTGTAAAAGTGGACATATTTTTAATGAGATGGTTGATTACCGGATCATGTTTTCTATAGGGATGACCAATATTCCTTTGGCTCCGATTTCTTTCAGTTTGTCAATGACCTGCCAGAAGTCATTGATATTTACAACAGAGTGTACAGAGCTCCAGCCATCCTGAGCAAGTGGTACTGTAGTCGGGCTTTTCATTCCTGGAATGAGTTCAATGATTTTGTCAAGCTGGTCATTGGGGGCATTTAATAAGATGTATTTATAGTTTTTGGCTTCAAGAACAGAATTGATACGGAAAAGTAATTTATCCAGTGTTGCTTTTTTTGCTTTTTCCATGGTTTCCGGTGCAATGAGCACTGCTTCGGATTTCAATACCAATTCGACTTCTTTCAGGCCATTGCTGATCAATGTGCTGCCTGTGCTTACAATGTCAAAAATAGCATCTGCTAATCCAATGCCGGGGGATATTTCTACAGATCCGCTGATTTTGTGTATTTCAGATTCAATGTTGTGCGTGTTAAGATAGTTTTTTAATATGTTTGGATAAGAAGTAGCAATCCGTTTGCCCTGAAAATAATTTATGTCTTTATATTCGTGGTTTTTTGGAATGGCCAGGGATAATCTGCATTTCGAGAAACCAAGTCGCTTGATGATATCCAATGGCATTTTGCTTTCAAGGAATTCATTTTCACCAACAATACCGGCATCTGCAACACCGTCTGTGATGTATTCAGGTATATCATCATCCCTGAGAAAAAGAATTTCGACGGGAAAGTTTGTTGCACTGGAAATAAGTTTCCGCTGGCCCCCTCCAAAGTTTATTCCGCATTCTTCCAAAAGGTTGAACGATTTTTCACTTAACCTCCCTGACTTTTGAATGGCTATTTTTATTTTATTCATAATTTATTCTTCATCCTCAATTTAATATTTGTCAATACTTTTTTGGTGTATAATGGAAAGTCTTTATTCATCATCCATCCAAAATATCCGGGGTCTTTTTCAAGAACATCTTCAACAGGCAATCCTTTATATTTACCAAAATTAATGGTTTCCCTCCCTTTGTTATCATATACGAATCTGCCGGCAAAATCAACATTTTTGTTATGAGAGGAAAAGCGCGAGAGTACATCAATATCATTGGAAAAAGGTTCGGATTCTTCTCCTTTTGCATTTTTACTGGTCATCCCATTATAACGGTTTAATTGTGCTTTTAAAATTTCATATGTAGCTAAAGTATCGGCTTGTGCACTGTGAGCACATTCTAATTCTTTGTTGCAATAAAAAGCATATGCAGCACTTAGCGTACGTTGTTCCATTTTATGGAATATGACTTTCACATCAATAAACCGGTTTTTTTTCAGGTCAATATCCACTTCGGCACGCATGAATTCTTCTGCCAGAATGGGTATATCAAAACTATTTGAGTTATACCCGGCCAGGTCACATCCCTGGAATATTTTTGCAATATCTTTTGCAATTTCCGAAAAAGTGGGGCAGTCTTTCACATCTTCATTTGTAATTCCATGAATTGATGATGCTTCTTCGCTTATAGGGATGGTTGGATTCAGTCTTATTGTATCGGTTTCTTCCTGTCCGCCGGGGTGTGCCTTGATGTATGAAATTTCGACAATACGGTCTTTAGCAATATTGATCCCGGTTGTTTCAAGGTCAAAAAATATGATTGGTTTTTTTAAGTTTAATTCCATGTGTTGAAAATATTTAACAATTTAAAAAAGAATTTTTTTGTTCCCTTATGTAAACAGAATATCTATTTCAACAACAAAGAAGTTGGACAAAACAGACAAACACTAAATAATGAGGGTTTTCAATGATTATTATTTACAAGCAATTGATGAAGGCAATATTAAGAATTATGAACCGGTCATCATAGGCATCAGAAGCATTAAAATCGTTTCGTTTTCATCTTCTTTTTCTACCGGGAGAAATATCCCTGCTCTTGATGGATCGGACATTTCCATATGTACATTATCAGATGATATGTTGGCAAGTATTTCAATCATGAATGTAGATTTAAATCCGATTTCCATTTCTTCTCCTTCGTATTGGCAATTTAAACGTTCATAGGCCGAGATGGAATAATCAATGTCCTGTGCCGATACAGTCAGTTGGTTGTCATTAATTTTTAGTTTAACCAGGTTGCTGGCCTGATTTGAGTAGACAGAAACACGTTTAAGTGCATTATGCAAAGCGAGTCGGTCTATTAAAAGTTTGTTTGGATTATCTGTAGGGATCACCGAGTTGTAACTTGGGTATTGCCCCTCAGTAAGCCTGCATACCATTTTGTAACCGGACAATGTAAAAACTGCATTTTTTTCATCAAATTCAATTGTTACCTTATTTTCTTCTTTAGGCAAGATACCACGGAGAAGGGTAGCCGGTTTTTTGGGTAATATAAATGAAGATTCTTTTTCGGATTGAATATCATTCCGTTGGTATTTTACGAGTTTTTGAGCGTCTGATGCTACACATGTGACATTGTCTTTGTTGATCTCAAAAAATATTCCGTTCATGACAGGCCTGAGCTCGTCTTCTGATGAAGCAAAAATTGTTTTGGCAATGGCTTTTTGAAGAATCTCTCCAAGAATGGCGATAGATGTTTTATCCATTTTAAGCTCAGGAAGTTGTGGGAAATCTGCAGCGTCTTGCCCTACGATTGTAAACTGGCCGTTTTCAGAATTAATAACAACCGTGTAGTTTTCTAAATTAATATCAAATGTGAGAGGTTGTTCAGGGAATTCTTTCAGGGTATCTGTTAATATACGCGCTGGAATCGCCACGCTTCCCGATTCGTCTGAGTTTTCAAGATGGATATTTGTAATCAGCGTTGTCTCAAGGTCAGATGCTGTAATTTCCAGATTCTTTCCGTCTAAATTAAACAAAAAGTTATCAAGTATTGGAAGTGTATTTTTAGGATTAATAACCCTGTTAATTGACTGTAAATGATTTAATAATACTGTGCTTGATACAACAAATTTCATTTTTTTATCTTATTTTAATTTTTAAAATTGGGCTGTTAAAAATAGCGAAGCAATTTACTAAATTTTAGTATATTTTTTTAAAAATCATGAATCCTTTTTAAAAAAATAATCTACTTCTTTTACGAGGGGGTCTATTTTAATGTAATTCAGAATGACTAAATGAGGTGACGACTTTTTATGCGCATAGACCCTGTAAGGATCGTGTTTAACAAAATTACCGGGAGCGTCGTCTTTATATGTAATAGGATAGATTTTAACCACTTCAGAAGTTTCATCAGCCTCTTTAATGGAAATAATACTTTGTGGTGGCCGGGAAAGGATTTTGGACTTTTCTTCTTTTGTTATATCTGCATATTTGTTAAAATGGAGTATTTTAAATTTGAAAAAATAAGCCTGGGCCCTGAATTGATTGATGTCATGATAGAGTGTATCTTCAAAAAAAAGCAGGAAGTTTTTTTGATTTCCTTTTTTGATTGTAAAATTTCTCCTTTTTTTTCCTGGTGTTTTTATTGTTATCTCCTGTATATCATCATATGAATAATTATACAATACGTTATTCAACCAAAATGATTTTTTAGTAATAAAAAAATGTGCAATTTCAATTTGAAATCCCGGAAGCCTGACTTCAAATGGTTGTTTGTAATCTTCTCGTTTCATAAATGTCCGGTCTTCAGAGCCTGTTGTGTCAAGGTAAATGGATAAGGATTTTTTTAATTTATCGTTTTTAAAAAACCTGGCATGGATGCCGTGGGTGTCCATTTTAGAGAGCAATTCTTTTTTATATTCCTTTGATACAGGAGCTCCTGGTTCAATTTCTTTGACTATATTGAGAAGCGTTTGAACTTCTCTTTTTTTGGCTTTTAATTCATCATTCAAGAACCAATTATTCTCTTTTTTAGTCAGGATAATTGTATCTGCAGACTTGTTTAATTCAATCCGTGTGATGGCTCCTGTATCCCTGATGTTAAAATTTCTTGCTTTTTGGCTTAAGGTGCTGTTCTTGTTGGTTACAAAGAAATAGACAGCCACTCCAATTAAAATGCCAAGTATGATAATGGGTTTAATAATCCGGTTCATCTGTTTATCTTGCATATTTTCGTTTTCTAATGAAATAAATGAATACTCCAAACAAGATAACAAACAAAACAGGTGCCAATGTATTGAGCAATTGCCATTGCAGGCGTTGTTCTTCTATTTGAGAACGGTCGAGTAAACGTAATTTTATTTTTTTAGCACGCAATTGCATTAAATCCTGTTCATCTGTTAAATAATGCAGGCAATTTATAATAAATTCCTTGTTTCCAAATGTTTGCCTTGTATATCTGTCATATCCCAATGGCGAGATCATAGCTCCCTGGGGGGTTCGTTTGACTTCGTTTTTAATCATATCTCCATCAGCAACAATAAGCATACGTGTGGTATCACTGACAGGTTTAAAATTAAATTGTTCTTGCTTTTTTATCAATGCATTGACAGGCCTGTTTTGGAATACAGAAGGGAACACACCTTCCATTAATACGCCTACAGGAAGAAATGATTTATTATACATATTCCTGTTTATTTCTTCTTCTATTTCTTTCAGGCTTACCTCTCCGGGGGTATTAAAATTGATTTCACGGGTATGTTCGGATGTGGTGAGAAGGATTGTTTTTTGAATACCGGGGTCATGTCGAATCGTGTCAATTGTATTGATGTACTCTGCTTTTATTAAATCAAGATTGCTTGTAATCGGGTGGTTTTCGGGTGGATTTAGCAAAGGGAAATAAGGCCAGGGGACGGGTGTGAAATCGTCTCCGGCTCCGGGGAGTGATGTTTTTACCGGGATGACATTACAGTGTATATCTTTCACCAATAAGGGGTTTATCCTGACACCATATTTAAAGAGCTGGTCTGTAATATTCAGATCGTTCATCATGGCAATGGTGGATCCGCTTCTCAGGCTGTCATGGCTTATTTTTACCATATCTAAGAACCATAAGACTTTTCCGCCATTCATAATATATTGGTCAATGGCCAATTTTTCTTTTTTGGAAAACTTTTTTTGTGGTTTCGCAATGATTACGGCTTTGTATTCCATAAGGCTCGTTACATGTGTGATTGTGCCTCTGTCTACCCTGTAAAATTTAGCCATCTCACGGGTAATATCGTCAACCTGGTATTGATTTAATTCTCCATGTCCTTCAAGAAAAGCAACCTTTTCAGGTGTATCCGAGGAAATGTTTTTCATGGCAAGTATAAATTTATATTCCAATGTTTCAACAGATTGGTTTAAGTTTTCCCTGGCTGTTGCATTTTTATTGTTATTTAAAAGATTAATAGCCATCTCTTTGTTTTTATAGTGCATAACAGCTCCGGGAAATATTATTTTTTGAGACATGGCCCCTTCTTTATCTTTGTGCTTGAGGTTGATTGGATTTATTCCCTTTTTTTTGAGTTCATTAAATAAGCTTTCTTTGGCTTTCCCCTTTTTCTTTGTAGGATTGATAAACTCATATTCCAGGTTGTCCTCTGCATACACTTTAAATTCTGATAGCTCCTCTTTTATCGCTCGTTGTAAACGCTCAAATTCTACAGGCATATCACCATCAAGATAAACTTTAATATATACAATATCATCCAGGTTTCTCAGGATTTCTTTGGTAACAGGCTTTAGCCGGTAGCGGTTTTCTGAAGTTAAATCCACTCTGAAAAAAACGAATGAAGAAATATAATTGATCAGGATAATGATCAGGACAATGATTAAAAATTGAAAAATATTTTGAGTTGTAAATTTATATTTATTCATGGTTTATTTATTTCTGCTTTGTATCACTGTTTTCGTTGCAAAAAGAAAAATACCGATGGTACTTATAAAGTAAATGATATCCCTTGAGTCAATAACACCCCGGCTCATTGATTCATAATGCTTATTGATGCCGATTTGCAGGATAATGTATTCTATTTTTCCGGATACAAAAGTGGAAGCAATAAAATCGAATCCCAGGTATAAAATGAATGCCAATGAGGCACTGATTAAAAAGGCAATGATTTGATTTGATGTAAGGGATGAAGAAAAAACCCCAACAGACGCGTAAATGGCTGCCAAAAAAAAGAGCCCGATGTATGATCCCCATGTTCCTCCCGAGTCTATGCTGCCAACCGGATCACCTAATAAATAAATACTTAAAAAATAAATCAAGGTAGGGATAATAGAAAACAACACCAGGGTTAATGCTGCGAGAAATTTTGATAGAATAATTTGCATATCTGTCAGGGGACGAGATAATAACAATTCAAGGGTACCTGAATTTTTTTCTTCGGAAAACATGCGCATGGTAATGGCCGGTACTAAAAACAAAAAGACCCAGGGGGCAATGATAAAAAGTGTATCAATATTAGCATACCCGGTGTCTAAAACATTCATCTGGCCGGGAAATATCCAGATAAATAATCCGTTGATAACCAGGAAGATTGTTATAACTATATATCCTGATAATGAACTGAAAAAAGTATTGATTTCTTTTTTGTATAATGAATACATAAAAAATAATGTTTAATATTTCCCAAAAATAATTTATTTTGATGCTAAAAAAAAATTAAGCAGATTTAAACTGTTAAAACCCTTTTTAAAAAACAGACTGTGAAAACCGGAAAACAATTTATTTTTATAACACTATTTTGGGTAATATATTATAATGGATATACACAAGAACGTATATCATTCTGGAATAATATTTATGTAAAAGCTAAATACCATTATGGATTCATTTTTTCTCATACCCGTGAGATTGCATATAATGTTGAGGACCATGTTTCTGGTGTTGAGTTAAATATCAGCAAACCAACATTTGGTGCATCTTATTATGAAAAAATATATTATAAACCAAGAATTGGCATCGGGTATTTTATGAGCACCCTGGGAAATGACAGAGTATTTGGGAAAGCACATGCATTTTTCCCATATATAAATATTCCGTTTGGTGACCGGTCCCCAAAATTCCGGCTTCATTATAAAATTGCACTCGGGATGGCGTATTTGACAAAGAAATTTGATCTCGAACAGAATATATGGAATACAGCCATTGGATCGCATGGGAATATTTATTTTAATTTTTGCCTGAATGGCCGGTTTAAACTAAATAAGCAAAATGAATTATTTGCTGGCGCCGGGTTTACTCATTTTTCCAATGGCAATTATAAAAAACCAAACCTGGGATTGAATATTGTTGCAGTTTCGTTCGGGATGAATCATTTATTTAATTACAAATCAATTGCTGATAAACATGTTGAAGCACCCAAGGTTCCCCGGGGAATTGAGTTTCTCGTGATCTATTCTGCCGGTTTCAGGATCCATGATATCGTTGATGATCATTATTATTTTGCTTCTTCATTGAGCGGCGAAGCTGGTAAATATTTAAGTTGGAAGCGCAAAGCAGGACTGGGGATTGATGTATTCTACAACCAGCCTCTAAGGCCCATTCATCCGGAAAGACAAAACGGGCCCGTTTCGCAAATGGATTTATTCAGGCCGGGAGTTCATATTTTTCATGATTTTTTATTAAACAGGTTGGCCATTACTATGCAGATAGGATGTTATATTTATAACCCTATCCCGGATCAGCGTATTTATGACAGGATAGGGTTGCGATATAAGATCAATAATCATTTAATGGCTAATTTTTCTATAAAAGCACATTATGCTGATGCTGATTTTGTTGAATGGGGGATCGGGTATTACTGGAAATAAGTAAATTTGTAATCTTATAATAATTAGTGTCCGTCCATAGAGTAGAGTGTTTGGTTCATAATGTTCGATAACGAGGCTTGCGAAGCCCCAAAATGCGCAGTTTACTGGTGTAAATGAGCAATTTTGGGGCAAGCGTAACGAAGTTAGCGAACATTATGGACAAACACTAATTAATTTTAGTATAGAATAGCACAGATAAATATTGAGTAATAAAAAAACGGCTGCTTATTAAAAACAGCCGTTTCAAAAGATTAACACCATATAAATCTTTAACATTATGTAATTCATTTTCTTTTACGACATAAAATGATATTGGTTACATGATTTATTCATTAATAATAATTTTCTTTGTTATAACCGCTGTTTCAATATTTATCTTTACAATATAAATCCCCGGTTTAAGATGGTTGACATTTATTTGAACTGGTTGCCTGGATGGATGCATTATTGTAAATTCATCTATTTGTTTCCCGGTTAAATCATACAGCGTAACTGCATTGATCGTTTGGCCTTCTGGTGAATCAATATATAAATAGCCGGAAGTGGGATTAGGATACAACCGGGGCCCTTGATCTTTTATTACCCGGGGGGGCGAAATATTGGCTTTGAATGAATTACATCCCACGGCGCTGATGTCAAGAGATGTATTTAAACCAAATTTTTCTTTATAACTTGACCAAGTGGAATTTTCATAAATAAACGCTGAATTATTTAGCGTATCCTGTCTGTCAAATGTCTGGTGCACGGCAAATGTATCGGGATTTGTATAATATATACGGTATCCGATATAAAAATTATTGTTTAAACGGTGAACCGTATCAAAGGAAATAAAATAATAAGTATCTTCGGGGATGTTGCTGATATACTCGTCTTTTGAAGTAATGATATCGCCGGGATATGTTCCATCGGCCCATATTTTTACAGAGATTCTTGACAGTTGGCTTCCTGTATGTGATCGTGCTACATGCAATAAGGCTCCGGCAATAAAGTTATTTTCTCCCGAAATTTTTATGTATTCAGCAAATTGTAAATAGTGGTTTGAATTATGGCCTGTGATGTATTCATTATTTTTAGTATACAAAACAATAGAATCATTTTGCATGATATTATTGTTTGTATCGCATAAATTAGAGATGGGATTATATCCATCCAGGGACTTTGCTCCTGAATTGACCGGGTCAAGCCAATGTTTTAACTGCTGGCTTTGTTCACTGTAATCATCCCATGAACGTGAAAATTTCGCGAAATAATCATTAACAGGGTCGCTACATTCGGCTTCCCCTCCTGTTAAATCACCTATTACACGTTGGTTATCACTGAATAACGGAGCGCCTGATGAGCCTTTTTCTGTTGATCCTACTTCCCAGTTATGAATGAGCCAATGTGAAAAACTGGCATATCCTGACCCGTATGAAGCCGTACTCGGTGAATCATCATCAATAGCTATTTTTTTTACATCTCCATTGGGATGATGGATGCAAACTGTGTTTTGGGGAAGCGTTCCGCCACTTAATATCCGGGCATCCCATCCGGCATAATAAGGATTATAGCTTAACGGTAGATTGTCACTTGCTAATACAAGTGCAAAGTCAAGATCACCGGCAGTAGCCTTTAATGTTGCTCCGGCTATTGTCTTGGATGTTGAACCGTCCGGGCCGTCACAAACAGGGCTTTCATAATCAAAGAAAAAGATGGCACTGTTTGCTTTGGATTCATTATACAAACAATGATTGGCCGTTAATATGTAAGGCTTACTATCATAGCCTGTGTTATTTAATAATGTTCCTGTACATAATTCATTTGCCCCGTAAAGTATCCGGCATACTGCATTTTTGACTTCCTTCCAGGGTTCGGCAACAGGACAACGAATATCTACGTTGCAATAACCGGATGATCCAAAGTTTCCATCTTTTAAATTTAATATTTTTATGATGTTCTTATAATCATGGCCTATGGTTTTAACTTGTAATTTGCCCGGATTGCTTACATTAAACGGCAAGTGGTATTCTATAATTACAGAATCACCGGGTACCGGGGATATTGGTAATATGCCGCTTTTTTTATTGTTTTGGTGTGTAAATCCTCCTAATATGGTTGTCATGTTTGCGTTATAAATGTATACTTTGCCGCCTGCAGGGAGTTTGTATTGATTAAATATCATAGTTATTGAATAGGCTCCGGGACTTGTAAATCCTATATACCATACTTTGTCTCCATTAGCAAGCGTGTCCCATACTCCTGAATTATGAATATGATAATTAACATCAAATGTTTTTGCAAAATGAAACGCTTTTAACTTGTTTTTACATTTATTGTCTGTTGATTTTTTCATGTCTTCCTGCACGTTAAAGGACGGCAGTTCGATGAAAGGGATGTTTGTCATTCCTATGTCCATCAGGTCGTCTACTGCATATTGATGATGATAAGGGATTTGAGAAAAGGATAATCCACTTGCCAACATACATAATATCCACAAAAATAAGTTCCTCATTTGATATATTCGTTTATAATACTACGTTAATTTATTATTAATAATTTATGATATATCTGGTGCCTGCCGGTGATGGTGATAACATACGTTCCTGATGTGATGTTATTTACGTTGATGTTGCGCAAATCAGATTTGGATTGAATCTTTGTTTGTAAAACAGCAGAACCTTTCATATCTAAAATGTTTAAAGAAAGAGGAAAATCCAGGGGGCCGGATACAATGATATTGAATTTGTCAATACAGGGATTGGGAAACAATAAAATATTATTTTTTTTATGGTCTTCCAGTTCGTCAATGTCCATCAGGTATTCACTAAATGTAATATAACATTCGCCTTCTTCACCCCGTGCACTGCCATCGAGTTGCAACCAGTAAGTTGCACCGGGTGTAAGGGTGTCAATTAATTCAATCCCTGCTGTAAAGTGATGCTGCCATCCGAAATGATCATCATTGGCTGCAATCAATGTATAATTACCTGATAAAATATCCTGGCAGGTTTTGGCTTTATAAAGAGCAATTTGGGTATCAAATTCTTTTTCTGTATCAAATGAAGGTGCTTTGGTGCTTAGTGAAACCTTCCCGGAAGCCGGGGCATTAAATGTAAACCATATACTGTTGGCCAGTGTTTCATAATTGTACTCTTTGCACCATGTTGACTGTGTATTACATCCTTGCGAAGGATCTGAAGGGGAATATGGGGTAGGGGGGTGGGGTTCATTGATTTCCACCGATGCATTTACATTGGTATAAGGCCCGTTAATTCCCGGGGTAATAGTATCTGCACTACAAACATCATCATTCTCAGGCCGTTTTGTGGCATGTATGACAATCGAATCCATATTGCTGCAATGCCCCTGGGTGCCATAGACATAATAAACAAAGTCTCCCATTGCAAGCGGTGTTAAAACCACCCTGCCTCCTCTGGAAGTATCCAGTCCAAAGGTTGGAAACCATTTATATGTATCAGCTCCAAAAACTTCTATGGTATCTGATTTGCCCAATGGAATCTCCTTCTCATTTTCAGGAATATATACATGAATATCATCTGTAACAGACAAATAATTAAATTTTTTTAATGTATCAGGATGTGTTCCGTTATTAACAATAAGTGACACTGATTTAAGTCCTTCCGATTGATATACTACCTTATGAGGGCCTTGAGTATTTGCTGTTGAAGGAACGGCACCTTCTCCAAAATCCCATGTATATCCGGTTATATTTCCTGCTGAAAAGTCAGAGAAGATAACGGTGTCTTGCGGACATACTTTTTGTTTGTTCGATGAGAATAGCGCAACAGGATTCCCTGATGTATCGGAATAAGCCCTGATACACAAATCATGATGATGCTGGGTGATGCCTTTACCGGCGGCTTCCCAAGCCATTCCGTTTCCACTGATCCAGTTCATTCCGGTGGTGTGTAAAGTAGAATCATTGATTTTAAACGTGTAAGAAGTGTTTTGCTCCAGTATTGGGAGTTCAATGGTTAATGTCCGGCCTTTGGTTTCTTTTAAAACAGTATTTAATGTATCTTCATTATTGTAAAGAATAATGCCTGTCGTGTCCGAATATTGAATGTTTTCACTAAAAAACATTTGAAGCAGAGAATCTGACGATAATGTAGATTCCAATTGCCGCCAGGATGTTTGGACAACAGGTTGTGCTTCTGTTGCTGTATGAAAAGACCAGAAAATTGTGTCATTGTACTCCTGTTTATTGTTGACAACACTGCTGTCAATAATGATTACTGAATACCTGGTGTTATAGTCAAGTCTTTGTGGATAAAGTATAAAATTATTTTTATGTTCATTCCACACGATTGAGTCAATGCCTGTAATGGAATTTTGTGCGTCAACCAGTTTAACAGAAAGCCCTGCATCGGTACATTCCTGATTGAACGTTCCATACACGGTTGTGTTGATGGATACAGATTCAGTGTTATGAACCGGGTATTGTTTTGTTAAGGCGGGTTTCCCGGGTATTGTAGAAAAAGTTAAAGAAAAATTAGCGACAGAAGAAGAGTCATCTTGTGAAATGACAGCTGAATCCATGAACTTGAGATGATACCGGGCTGCATATTCAAGGTCATCCGGTACGATTTTTATTGTTTTATGATCATGAAGCAGATGAATCTGTAAATTGATTTGTTCTTCAGGGTTTTGCTTCGTTAATATGATGTTATTGATGTCATTGATCAATACGGAATCATTCATTATTATATATATCGCAGAATCAGGATGATAATCATTGCCGAAAGGAAGTGGTTGATATACTTCAGGGTGAATGCCGCCTGTTGCAATGGTGGTGAATTGCCATGAAGTATTGTGGTTTACCGCTAAACGATCATTTATAACCATGCTGTCAGGAATCAACACGGTGTATGTCGTGTTATATTCCATTGAATCGGAATAAGTTATGTGAATTGACCGGGTTGCTGTATCAATCTCAAATGTAATATTTTGCAGGGTATCTGTTGGAGAGGCAATCATAATATCTGAAAAATTCAGGGAATCAAATGCCTGGTTAAATGAAAACATGACAGGCGAATGAATGGATACATTGATGGCACTGTCAGCAGGAAATGTATTTTCTAATGCGGGAATTCCGGGAAGCGTTGTAAAATCAAATGAGAAACCGGGGTTTTTAATTCCTTCTCCTGTTAAGATGTGAGGATTGGCAAATGTTTTATTTGCAGGTATTTCAATGGGTAAGACATCTGTCTCCCCCGGGGCAAAATATTTTACTTTCACATAAAAATCATCGGACACTTCTGCAGCTACATCAAATGTGTAATATCCTGGTAAAGGGCAGTAATTATTTTGTGAAGCATATAATAAGCCACTTAAATTATTTCCGTCCTTTTCTTCATAAATTTCAATATCAAGAATGCTCCCGGCAGAAGATGTAAAAGTACCTATCTTATGAATAAACTCTGTGCCATTCGTGGTGAACCTGGTTAGCCCGTAAGCAGTTTCATTCGTGAATCCGGTCATTCGTATCGCGCTCAGTGTGTCATAATAATAAATTTTATGAATGGAGTTCAACGATTTTTTAACCGGGTAAAAAGAAGCTGTTTTGGCAATTTTAGTATCTTCATATGCTATATAAAAATATCCGCTGTCTGCCCAGTCACTGCCCCATTGGTTTTTTGCGATCCATGCGCCTGTTCCGGTAGGAGTGGGATAATTGTCATCCCATCCGGCAATGATTACAGCATGATTGACATTGCTGTTGCCACTATAAAAATAATTATAATAAGGTTCTGCATGATAAGAATAATTATTCCAATACATACTCACGGAAACGGCTCCATAATCATATATGGTTTGTTTGATCAATTGATCGTTTTTTGGCAGCCATCGTGCATCAGTAACATAAGCCACCGGCTTGTGATATGTTTTACAAGCCCATTGATTGGTGTCATTTGCATCATAAGAATCATCTGTTTCTAAGACAGGCCCCTGCAGGCGGGTTAAATATGCCAGAGCCAGAAAATCATTTCCGCCTTCCCCGTAACCCCATTCAAAACCATGACATGTAATAAGATTTTGCTCAGACAAGTCAAATGCATCATATCCCATTTTAAGCCATTGCGATTCTACTGCTCCCAAAGCAGTAAACGACCAACAATTGCCTCCGAAAGTACCTCCCTGGTTTTTCACGTTTGTAATCAATCCTTCTTCTCTTAGATCATACCGGAATGGCAATTCACCTGACTTTAATGTTCTGTGGATTTTAGTTGTATCCAAATGTTCGAAATTTAATTCGAATGGCAATGGTTTGTACCCTGAGCGGCCTTCTTCGTAAGTCGGTTGATTTTTTTGGGAAAACAGGATTGCCCTGGTAATGAAGAAAAGCAGGATAATGGAAATTTTAATTTTCATTGATATATTATTTATAGAAAATGTTTATCCCCTGTTTTAAAATTAGTGTAAATGAGATTAAATATAATATACGTTTAAAACAACATATTGTTTTAAAAATAAAAATATAAAATTATTGTTATAAAAATAGATTAAAAAAATTATTTTTGTTAAAATCATAGCATAAGGATTTAAAACAATTAAATTTAAAATAAAATAAATATGGATATAGTTACTAAAGTATTATCAAAGTTATTTGGAAATAAACATGAGCGTGATATAAAAGAGATCATGCCCCTGGTTGAGCAGATCAATCAATGTTTTGAAGAATATAAAAAATTATCAAATGATGAATTACGGGAAGAGGCCCGGAAGGTGAAAGACGCATTGAATGATGCAGTAAAAGATGAACGTGCGCATATTGATGAACTGAAAGAAACAGCGGATAATGAAACCGATATTTATAAACAAGAGAAGATATATGACCAGATAGATAAAATAAAAGAAGGTATTGACAAAAAGTTAAAGGATAAGATGGATGAAATGCTGCCCCGTGCATTCGCTATTGTCAAAGATACAGCCAGAAGGTTTAAAGAAAATGAAACTGTGGAAGTCACGGCCACAGAATTTGACAGGAATCTGGCTGCAGAAAGAAACAGTATTGACATTAAAGGAGATAAAGCGATTTGGCACAACCGGTGGATTGCCGGGGGGAATGAAGTAAATTGGGATATGGTCCATTATGATGTTCAGTTGATTGGCGGTGTGGTATTGCACCAGGGAAAAATTGCTGAAATGGCAACCGGCGAAGGGAAGACCATAGCGGCAACCCTGCCGGTGTTTTTAAATGCATTAACCGGCGAAGGGGTGCATATGATTACAGTGAATAATTACCTGGCCAAACGTGATGCCGAATGGATGGGGCCCATGTATGAGTTTCACGGACTGACAGTTGATTGTATTGACAAGCATCAACCCAATTCAGAAGAACGCCGGCGTGCGTACAGGGCCGACATTACTTTTGGAACCAACAATGAATTCGGGTTCGATTATTTACGGGACAATATGGCCATTAACCCAAGAGACCTTGTTCAACGGCGACACCACTATTCCATTATTGATGAGGTGGATTCTATTTTAATTGATGATGCCCGGACACCCCTGATCATTTCAGGCCCCATTGCCAAAAGCGATACCCAAAAATTTGAAGAATTGCGCCCTAAAGTGGAACGCCTTGTCAGGGTACAAAAAGATTTGTTCAATACTATTTTTGCCGAAGCGAAAAAACTTATTAATGAAGGAGATACCAGCAAGGGTGGTTTTATGCTCCTGAGGGCTTTCAAAGGATTGCCAAAAAATAAAGCGCTGATTCGTTATTTAAGTGAAGAAGGGCATAAAGCATTACTCCAAAAAACAGAAAATGTTTATATGCAGGAGAACCAAAAGCATATGCATAAGGTAACCGATGACCTGTTTTTTGTGATTGATGAAAAGTTGAACAGCATAGATCTTACAGAAAAAGGAATTGACCTGATCACATCAGAATCTGATGACCCGGAATTTTTTATCTTACCGGATGTTGGATCGGAAATTGCCGAAATCGAAAAATCAGACCTGAGCAATGCAGAGAAAGTAGCGAAAAAGGATAAGTTAATGCAGAATTTTGCCATTAAATCCGAGCGTATACATACCATCCAGCAATTGCTTCGCGCGTATACCATGTTTGAAAAAGACACCGAATACGTGGTGATGGACAATAAAGTAAAAATTGTTGATGAACAAACCGGACGTATCCTTGAAGGAAGAAGGTATTCTGACGGATTGCACCAGGCCATTGAATCGAAAGAACGTGTTAAAGTAGAAGAAGCGACTCAGACGTTCGCGACCATTACATTGCAGAATTATTTCAGAATGTATCATAAGTTAGCCGGGATGACCGGTACAGCTGAAACAGAAGCAGGTGAATTCTGGAATATTTACAAGCTGGATGTTGTAGTGATCCCGACCAACAGGCCGGTGATTAGAGATGACCGCAATGATTTGATTTATAGAACAAAAAAAGAAAAATACGAAAGTGTCATAAACGAAGTACAGGAAATTATCAAAAACGAACGGGCCGTATTGGTGGGAACAACATCTGTAGAAGTGTCTGAACTATTGAGCCGGATGCTGAAACTACGCGGCATTAAACACAATGTGTTGAATGCAAAAATGCATCAACGCGAAGCAGAAATTGTTGCAGAAGCAGGGAAAAAAGGCATGGTAACTATCGCCACGAATATGGCCGGGCGTGGTACAGACATTAAACTTGAGAGCAAGGTCAGGGAAAATGGCGGACTTGCCATCATCGGAACGGAACGTCATGAGGCCAGGCGGGTTGACAGACAGTTACGTGGCCGTGCAGGACGTCAGGGAGATCCCGGCTCTTCACAATTTTTCATTTCCCTTGAAGATGATCTTATGAGACTGTTCGGATCAGATCGAATCGCTTCATTTATGGACCGAATGGGATTAAAAGAAGGGGAAGAAATACAACATCCTATGATTTCACGGTCTATTGAACGCGCACAGAAAAAAGTTGAAGAAAATAACTTCGGAGTGCGGAAAAGGCTGTTGGAATATGACGATGTCATGAATTCACAACGTGAAAAAATATATAAACAACGATCTCATGCATTGTATGGAGAACGGTTGAATGTAGACCTGGCCGAGATGATGCGTAATGTATGTGAAAGTATTGTAGAAGAGCATTATGGTAATTCTGAATTTGATGTATTTAATATGGAATTGCTCAGGCTTCTGTCTGTCGAATCGCCTGTTGATGAACACGAATATCTAAAGATCAATGAAAATGAACTGGTAGATAAAATTTATGATGATGTCATTAAAAAACACCAGAGAAAAACGGAAGCTATTGCTAAACAGGCTTTCCCGGTAATTAAAGATGTTTATCAGCGACAGTCACACCAATATGAAAATATTGTGGTGCCTATTTCAGACGGGGCAAGGACTTTTCAAATCGTTACAAATCTGAAAGATAACTATGAGTCTTCCGGAGAAGCCCTTGTTAAAGATTACTCAAAGACCATTGTACTTGTGACAATTGATGAAGCATGGAAAGAGCATCTGCGTGAGATGGACGAGCTCAGGCAGTCAGTACAAAATGCTTCATATGAACAAAAAGACCCATTATTGATTTATAAGCTCGAATCATTTGATTTGTTCAAGTCAATGAATGACAGGGTCAACAAAGAAATCATCAGTACACTGATGAGAACATACATACCATTGCAGGATGCAAGCAATGTTAAAGAAGCACGTCCGCCGGAACGACTTGACCTCAGTGAGTTTGAAACATCCAAAGAGGATATCGTCCCGGGAAGCAATAACCAACAAGCCGGAAACCGCCAGGATGATGACCAGGCCCAGCCGGTTCGCAAAGAGAAAAAAGTAGGAAGAAACGAGCCATGCCCCTGTGGCAGTGGTAAAAAATACAAACATTGCCACGGGAAAGTGGGAGTAAGCGTTTAATGCTTCCGGGGGAGTATTAAACCCGGAAAACCATGCCATTAGCTTTGTGCAGATGCAAGGCGCCTAAGCCTGCTGACATAGTATTCTATTTACTCACAAAAAAATAATTTTTTAATTGTGTTCGTGAGC
>CAYMKE010000006.1:0-31403 GCA_964390955.1 uncultured Bacteroidales bacterium
TGGAGCTCGCAAGTAAAAAATAATCATTCTCGTGTGTGCAAAAAATGATTATTTTAATCATGCTGGTTTCATATTCGTTTCATTCACGGATAAAATAACACATAAAAAAAATAAAGGTAATAAATGACCTGATACAAACATGACAAAAAAGAGAAAAACGAAAAACAGACAACTTAAAAACAAAGTAATTGAGGTTTTTTCAAACAATCCCACAAAATCATTCAATTACAAACAGATTGCCCGGCTTTTACAAATTAAAAATACGTCAAACCGAAAAGAAGTCATTCCTGTGTTGGAAGATATTAAAGAGCAGGGATTGATTGAAGAAATCAACAGGGGAAAATATACATTAAAATCCAGTGAAGGTACTGTTACAGGAAAAGTAACAGTTGTCAACAGCAGAAGCGCTGTTGTTCAAAGCGATAAAGTAAAAGACGACATCATTGTCCCTTTTTCAAAATCCATCCGCGTATTACTTGGTGATATTGTACAAGTACAGGTATTTCCGGGTTCAAAAAAAGGATATTATGAGGGGAAAGTTACAGAGGTGATTGAGCGTGCACATAAAAAATATGTCGGGATATTAAAACTAAGTGAACATCATGCATTTCTTATTCCTGACAGTAAAAAAATGCCGTTTGATTTATACATTCCATTTTCTAAAGTAAACAATGGAAAAGATGGTGACAAAGCCATTGCCCGGCTTACGGAATGGCCATCAAACAAGAAAAACCCATATGGTGAAATCATTGAAGTATTAGGGAAACAAGGAGATCATGAAGCCGAAATGCATTCTATAATGGCTGAATATAATTTCCCATTCAGGTTTCCTGAAGATGTTCTGAGAGAGGCAGAAAAGATAATTCCGGGGATCACTACTGAAGAAATAAAAAAACGCAGGGATTTCAGGGATAAACTCACCTTTACCATAGACCCAAAAGAGGCAAAAGACTTTGATGATGCGCTTTCCATCGAACAAATATCCGAAAATAAATTGGAAGTAGGGATTCATATTGCAGATGTAGCCCATTATATTAAACCCGGAAGCTTAATTGATCAGGAAGCACATGATCGCGGGACGTCTGTTTACCTTGTAGACAGAGTGATTCCGATGCTACCTGAGCGTTTATCAAATGATATTTGTTCTTTAAGGCCCGGTGAAGAAAAATTGTGTTTTTCAGCAGTATTCGTGTTGGATAAAAAAGGTGCTGTTTCAAAAAGATGGTTTGGCCGTACCGTGATAAAGTCGGACAGGCGATTTAATTATAAAGAAGTGCAGGATATTATAAATATAAAAAAAGGCGATTATAGTAATGAAATCCTGCTTCTTAACCAAATAGCCCAGGAATTAAGGAAACAACGCTTTAAAAACGGATCTATAGATTTTGAAAGGTTTGAGGTTCATTTTGAAATTGATGAAAAAGGGGTACCGCTCGGGATCAATCTTGAAGAAAGCAATGAAGCACACCAACTCATCGAAGAATTTATGTTACTGGCAAATAAAGAGGTTGCAAAAACGTGCACGAATGTTAAACAAAACAAAAAAGACGACAACCCCGGCAAAAAAGGGTTTGTATATCGTATTCACGACAATCCGGATCCTGATAAAATTAAAAACTTTATCAGGATCGTGCGTCGTTTTGGATATCAATTTGACACCCAGGATCAACAGATCACCCCTTCATCCCTCAACCGGTTATTAAAAAATATTAAAGGAACAAATGAGCAAGACCTTATTGAAACATTATTATTAAGGTCTATGTCTAAAGCTGTATATTCTCCTGAAAACATTGGCCATTACGGACTTGCTTTTGAATATTATACGCATTTCACGTCCCCCATAAGAAGGTATCCTGATGTTGTGGTACATCGTTTATTAGAAGACCATATTGAACAAAAAGATGATTATAAAATCTCCAATCTGAAAGAAATATGCAAACATGTATCTGCAAGAGAACAGCTGGCTGTAGATGCAGAGAGGTCATCTATTAAATACAAACAGGTAGAATTTATGAGCGATAAGATCGGGGATATTTATACAGGCATTATCTCAGGTGTCAGTCAAATGGGGCTTTTTGTTGAACTCATTGCAAATAAATGTGAAGGACTGGTACCCATGAACGACCTGGATGATGATTATTATGTATATGACGAAAAACATTATTTACTAAAGGGCCGTGAAACCAAAACGGTTTATCAATTAGGAGACAAAGTGAATATTCAGGTTACAAGAGCCGATATACCTAAAAAACAATTGGATTTACATTTGCTGGATAAAATATAATTAGTGTCTGTCCATAATGTCCGCTAACTTCGTTACGCTTGCCCCAAAATTGCTCATTTACGCCAGTAAACTGCGCATTTTGGGGCTTCGCAAGCCTCGTTACCGAACATTATGATCCAAACACTCGACTTTATGGTCAGGCACTAATTAGTGTTCTATTTCTTTGATTTCAAATTCAACCGCATTTTTCTTTGGCACAATGTTTTTTGAAAATGTTTCTGCATATTGTTCGGTAATTTCCGCTCCATAATAAAAAATCAGGGATGAATAAAAGACCCATAACAAAAACACAACAACCGATCCAGCTGTACCATACATAGATTCAATGTAAACATGGCTGAGTCCGAATCCGATTAAATATTTCCCCAGTGTAAACAATATTGCTGTTATGATGGCTCCCATCCAGATAACCCGCCATTTTATCCTTACGTCAGGTAAAAATTTAAAGAATACAGCAAATGTAATAGTAAAAGCTGTGAATGAAAATAATAATCTGACGGTTTTTAATACAATGTATGTAAAATCAGGCAAAACAGCATTTAAATAATCTTTTAACACTGCCATCGCTATATCCATGAAAAGTGAAGCAAAAAACAACGAGCCCAGGCTGAATATAATCACAAATGATAGCGCCCTGTCGCGTAAATTTTTCAAAAAATTATATTTAGGTTTTGGACGTACACGCCAGATAAAATTAAGGCTGTTCTGAATAATGGCAAAAAACGTTGTTGAAGCAACAATGAAGACAAACACGGTAAAAATTATCCGGCCGGTACTGGCTCCTGAGACCCTGTAATTTTTAATGACATTTTCAATTAACGCGGCAGACTTAGACCCTACAAGTTCTGTAAGGTCTTTATATATTTTACCACTGGCAAAATCCTCTCCTATAAAAAAACCAATGGCAGTAATTACCATAATTAAAATAGGAGGAATAGCAAACAAAGTAATAAATGACAATGTGGCAGCTAATTTGATCGGGTTGTCCTCCCTGTATTTAATTATCGATTTTTTTAAAATAACACCTGTTTTATATAATAATTCTTTATTAAAGAGCATAAATAAAACTTACAATAATTAAATTTTCAACCATCAAAAATACTTTAAAAAAATAATCACATTAAATAACAAAGATAATATAATATTTTGTTCATTTTTATTTTATTTTTTTGTCGAATATTAAATCTTTCTGAAAATTTGATCTATTTTTATTTTTGGAATGATTTTAGTAAGGCATTATAAAGTAAAAAACTATAAACGAATAAGCAAGTGAATCATTTAACAATCAAACCTCCATATCGTTTTCCTTTTTTTATTATTACTACAATATTTGTAATATTTGGGCTCATTCATGCGAAAAACTTCCTGTTTCCCATTGCATTAGGATCATTATTGGCATACCTGCTTTTCCCTGTCACGAACTTCCTGGAAAAACATCGTTTTCCGAGGATTGCAGGCATATTAATAAGTATCATACTGGCCATTGTTATAATTTTTGGTGTTTCCCTGTTTATTTCAACCCAAATCCAAACAATGGTCAAAGGATTTCCTGATCTTAAAGAAAAAGCATTAACAAATCTTGAGATCATTCAATCTTCCATTGAAAACTTACTGATGGGAACCAATATACAAATTGATCAATACTTCAAACAACCGGTCACTTTATTTTTTGAGAGTGGAGGGCGGGGCATTAATAAAATATTTACAGCGACAACAGGTACCATTGTAAAAATCGGAATCATGCCTGTATATATTTTTCTTTTCCTATACTACCGGACAAAATTTGCATATTTTATATTAAAACTTGTACCGAATGACAAAGAATTTTTAACGCTCAACATTTTAAGGGATATAGCAAAAGTCACCCCGCGTTACATGGGAGGCGTATTAATGGTGGTGAGCATTTTATGTTGTTTAAATTCTTTAGGCTTGTTTATCATTGGCATCAAATACCCTGTTATCTTAGGGGTCATTTCAGCATTGTTTAATCTCATTCCTTATTTTGGCACTTTACTGGGTGGCATGATTCCTTTACTTTTTACATTACTTACCGGTAACCTCCCTCAAGACCCTATGGGAGTTATTTTTTTATTTGCGATCATCCAATTTACAGAAAATAATATTTTAACACCCAATATAGTCGGCGGAAATGTTAAAATAAGCCCGTTTTTTATTATCATCGGGTTGGTCGCCAGCAGCATGATATGGGGTGTACCCGGAATGATTGTTATTGTTCCGTTCCTTGCTATTTTACGGATCATTTTTTCACATATTCCGTCAATGCATGCCTGGTCTTTCCTTCTGGGTACAGGAGGCACCCGAAAATATGCAATAACATTTCAGGGCATCAAAAACAAAATGCATAAAAATCAATGATACTCTCACGTGTAAGAAACAATTTTGGTGAAATCCAAATTATTAGTATATTTGTAAAACATTCATCAATATTTTACAAATCTTTTTCTCTGATTACAACCACCCCTTTATTGATAACGTAGTGTAAATAAATATAAAATTTAAAAAAATGATAAAAAAAGGCATATACTTATTGGCTTTCGTGTTTACAATGACTGCAAGCGCGCAAAATTATTTTATTAATGAAGATTTCAGCGGGGGTATTCCGGCCACGTGGACGATAGATCAATCCGGGGCTTTGGAAGCCTGGGACACAACAACAGGGTTTGAAGTAACCGGATATGGTACATTAACGATGGACGGTGCTTTTGCTTTCACCCATGACAATACAAGTGTAACAGATGTAAATGAAGTCATGACCACAGCAGAATTCGATGCTTCTGCTGAAAATAATTTACATTTAGAATACAATTATATTATGGCAAATCTCATGGCAAATGCCACGGGCTATGTTGAAATATATGATGGTTCAAGCTGGGTTGAATTAAAAAGTTATACTGCTATTGAAAATAATGAACATGATAGTATAGATATTTCATCATACATTGCTTCCAACAACAAGGTCCGTTTCAGGCTTGTTAATAACTCAGGTAGTTCAAATGATTACGGATTTGCAGTGGACAATTTAAAAATATACTCTTATCAGCCTCAAAAAATATGTACACCAACCCCTGAAAACATTGTCCAAACAATCCACCCGAATCCTTTCGAGTCTGTTTTATATATAAAACTGAGCACAACCCAACAAATAAATATTAAACTATATGATGCGCTTGGGAAATTGGTACGTGAAGAAATACCGCGACAAGAAGGATCTATGATCACGCTTAAACGGGATGGATTGCTTTCAGGTGTATACATTTTAGAGGTCTTAGAACAAGGAACAGGGGCAATACTCGGAAGAGTTAAGGTAATCGCTAATTAGAGCCCGTCCATAAAGTCACTTTTTTGCGATTAAAGCACCAAATCACAAATTACAAATAAATCTCAATATTCAATGACCAAATTTTTAAACAAAAAAACTAAGTCAATAATTATAAGTCGTTTAGGTTATTGATGTTTGGAGTTTGAGTTTTATTTGGAATTTGGTGCTTGTATATTTGGAATTTGGTTACGCGACTTTATATGACTTTATATGACATTATAGACGGACACTAATTAGAGCCTGTCCATAAATCGGGTGTTTGCTCTATAAAGTTCAAATTTAAGGCGTTCCATAATTTCTCGCTCCAAAGATCAAACTGCCAATCCTCACCATTGTACTTCCTTCTTCGATGGCCATTTTATAATCATTGGACATGCCCATAGATAACTCACTAAAAAAAGGTTTTCCGATGAAATAATCAGATTTTAATTGTTCAAATATTGTTTTTAATGTCCTGAATTCATCCCTTAACTCATCCGGGTTATTGGTGAATGTCGCCATGCCCATTAACCCTTTAATTCTGATATTTTTCAAATCTTTATACTCAGTGGAATTTAACAATGCATGTAATTCTTTTTCATTTAACCCGAATTTACTTTCTTCCCTGGCAATATGCACCTGTAATAAACAGTCTATGATCCGTTGATTCTTTGCTGCTTCTTTATTTATCTCTTTTAAAAGCCTGGTACTGTCAACTGAATGAATCAACGAAACAAAGGGTGCAATGTATTTCACTTTATTGCGCTGCAGATGGCCAATCATATGCCATTCAATATCCTTTGGAAGTTCATTAAATTTGGCTGTTAACTCTTGTACTTTATTTTCTCCAAATACCTTATGACCGGATTCATAGGCTTCCAAAACAGATTCCACAGGTTTTGTCTTGGATACAGCCACAACTGTAACATCCGGGGGAATTTCCTGTTGTAATGTTTTTAGGTTTTGGGCTACAGACATAATAATTATAAATGCATATTCATGTATGAATAAAATTCAGGGGCCTGTGATGAATGGCCCCCTGAATCACCAATTATTATTCATCATCAAGGCTATGAATGACGAGTCCGCTTTTTAATTTAGGCTCAAACCAAGTTGTTTTGGGAGGCATAATATTGCCTGTGTCTGCAATATTAATAAGCTGCTGCATAGTGACCGGGTAAAGGGCAAAAGAGGCAGCCATTTGTCCGCTGTTCACCTTTTCTTCTAAAGGATCGAGCCCCCTGATACCGCCTACAAAATCAATCCGTTTTGACTTGCGCAAATCTTCAATTCCCAAAATAGGTTCAAGCACACATTTTGAGAGGATTGTAACATCCAATTGCCCAATCGGATCATCGGTATATGTCCCTTCTTTTGCTGTTAATTTATACCATTGTCCATCAAGATACATCCCAAAGGTGTGAATTTCAACGGGTTTGTATTGTTTCGAGCCATATTCTTCAATGTCAAAATATTCAGATAGTTTTTTTAAAAACTCATCTTTGCTTAAATTATTCAAGTCTTTTACCACACGATTGTAATCTATAATATTTAACTGGTTTGACGGGAAGTGTACTGCAAGAAAATAATTGTATTCTTCATTTCCGGTATGGTTCGGATTGTTTTGTTTACGCTCCTCTCCTACCAATGCAGCAGCAGCAGTCCTGTGGTGGCCGTCTGCAACATAAGTGCTTTCTACTTTTTCGTTGAATAATTGTTCAATCTTTTCGACTTTATCCAGGTCATTGATAATCCAAAACATGTGTCTGAATTCATTTTCATCTGTAAAATCATATTCCGGATCATTATTCGACACGATTTCTTCTACAATTTGGTCTATTTCATTGACAGGAGGATAAGCAAAAAAGACAGGTTCATAATTCATGTTACTTACCCTGACGTGATTCTTCCGGCCTTCTTCTTTATCAGGCCGTGTAAGCTCATGCTTTTTAATGCGGTTGTTTACATAATCTTCTACAGATGCACAGGCAACCAGTCCGTATTGAGTGTTGCCTTTCATTGTTTGTGCATATACATACATAAGCCGTTGATCATCCTGCACAAGTGTTCCCTGGTCAATCATTCGCTGAATATTTTTCTTTCCTTTTTCAATGACTTTGGGGTCATATTCTCCAACATCATCAGGAAAATCTATTTCAGGTTTCACGATGTGCAAAAAAGAATTTTCATTGTTTTTAGCAACTTCTTTGGCTTCATCTCTTTCGATTACATCATAAGGCGGAGAAGCCACTTGTTCTGCTTTTTCTCTAACCGGCCTGATCCCTTTAAAAGGTTTAATAACTACCATAATTGATTTTTCTTTTTTGATTAAAATAAAAAAGGGAGAAATGCAAAAACACTTTCTGTTCATGCAGTCTCTCCCATTATGTTTGTATTGTAATGTTTATTTATTCACCTGGAATGTAACATCACCGCTTTCAAAATAATTGATGATCTGATTTGCTGCTGCTTCAGCGGCATTCATGTTTGCTTCTACAGTTTGTGCACCCATTTTTTTGGGAGTAAACAAAACACGGTCAGGATATTTACTTTCCAATTCATCTTTACAATTAGGTGCAATATCAGATAAATAATAAAAATCATCACGTTGTTCAAATACTTTCTTCATATCATCTTCATTGATGACTTCTTTTCTCGCTGTATTTACCAACACAGCATGTTCGGGCATACTATTCATGAGGTTAAAATTAATGCCGCCCCGTGTTTTTTCATTCGAAGGAACATGAAGTGATATGAACTGGCAAGTTTTATAAAGCAGGTCTTCCCTTGGCAAACTTTTCACTCCGTCTTTTTCCATCAGGTCTTTAGGAACAAACGGGTCATAAGCATAAACCTCCATTCCGAAACCTTTTCCTATTTCAGCTACATACCTTCCTACATTACCATAAGCGTGGATGCCCAGCTTTTTCCCCCTCAATTCTGTTCCCTGGGAAGCATCGAGTTTATTTCTTGCAAAATATGTCATCATGCAGAATGCTAATTCAGCTACGGCATTGGAATTTTGCCCCGGCGTGTTCATTACCACAACATTTTTTGCACTTGCCGCTTCGGTATCAACATTGTCATAACCGGCACCGGCCCTGACCACGATTTTCAGGTTAGGAGCTGCATCAATGATCTCTTGCGTTATTTTATCGCTTCGTACAATGATTGCTTCGGCATCTTTTACTGCTTCTAAGAGCTGGCTTTTATCCGGGTATTTTTCCAAAAGCGTGAGTTCCCATTCTGCTCCTGCATTGTTATAAATTTCTTTTATTTTTTCTACTCCTTTTGGATGAAAAGGTTTTTCAGTTGCAACTAATACTTTGGCCATAATTAAATGTTTTTTTGGTTTTAAAAATGCATATTATGCTTTTTCCTGTTCAAATTTTTGCATTACAGAAATTAAATGTTTAACACTATCAACTGGTAATGCATTGTAAATAGAAGCTCTGAATCCGCCAACTGAACGGTGACCTTTAACTCCTACAATATTATTTTCAAGTGTGTAATCCAAAAATTCTTTTTCCAGTTCTTTATATTCGTCATTCATAACAAACGTTACATTCATAATAGAACGGTCTTCTTTTTCAGCGGTACCTTTGAATAATTTATTCCTTTCTATCTCATTATAAAGCAATTCAGCTTTTTCATTATTGGTTTGATGCATTTTTTCAACGCCTCCCATTTCTTTATACCATTTCAATGTTTGCAAAGAAGCAAATATTGCTAATGCAGGAGGTGTGTTAAATGTTGAAGCTTTATCAATATGGGTTTTATAATCAAGCATTGTAGGAACAGGCCTGTCCACTTTTCCAAGAATATCATCCCGAATAATAACAAATGCAAGTCCTGCAGGGCCTAAATTTTTCTGAGCACCGCCATATATTAAACCATATTTGGATACATCCATTGGGCGGCTAAATATGTCAGATGATGTATCGGCGACCAATGGGATATCTGTTGTCATATCTTCTTTGATTTCCGTCCCATAAATGGTATTATTCGTTGTAATATGAAAATAATCGGCATCCGAAGGAATGGTATAATCTTTAGGAATGTAATTATAATTTGCTTCTTTAGAGGAAGCTACTTCTACTACCTCACCGAATAATTTGGCTTCTTTTATAGCTTTGGCTGACCATGAACCGGTATTGAGATATGCAGCTTTTTTATTCAGCAAATTATAAGGAATCATGCAAAACTGCATGCTTGCTCCACCATGTAAGAAAAGTACAGAATATCCTTCCGGCACATTCAATAATTCTTTGAATAACTGCTCTGCTTCTTCAATAATATTTTTAAAAGCATTGCTTCTGTGCGAAATCTCCATCACTGACAACTGCTCTCCGGCAAGTTCTTTTACCCCTTCAGCTGTGTTTTTAATGGTATATTCAGATAAAATCGATGGTCCTGGATAAAAATTATGTTTCTTCATAGTAAATTTAATTATTTGAAATTTATATATTATTGTATATTAATAAAAAATCGCTACGAATACATGTTTGCATCAAAATTGGCCACGTATGCCTTAACCGAATAATAACCAATACTATATGCAAGCACATCACATCGTTAGCTTATAATATATTTGCAATGATTTTTTATAAATAAACTCAATCCTGTTATGGTCTTCATCTGTTGTCATTTATAACAAAAATCATTGCCAAATGACAATTCATGGATCAATGAATTAGATTCGTTGCAAAAGTATAAATTATATTATGAAAAAAAAATAATCATTTTAGTTTTTTGTTATTTTTTTCACACTAATGTCGTAAAATCCTATAGATCAACCAATAAATATTTGGCGAAATTACACATTATGAATTTTTAACAATACTCCCGTTCTTATAAACCGGAACAATATCTGTAATATCTTTCTTAAGGCAATATTGAAGAACTTCGTCGAGCGGAAGACGTTTCCGCCAGTTTATTTTCTGTACGTATTGCCATAAATCGTTTTTGGCTAATGACCATAAATCCATTGAAGCCATGGTGGAATCGCAGCTCAAGTCGAATTGATTATTACTGATAAGGCATTCTGTCAATGCACCGGCAAATAATGTATCTTCGAGGTTGAATTTCTTTTTCCATCCGGCACATAAAATAAGAACATCTCTTTTTTGACTTATTAAATGCCTGCAAATAGCCGAGATATTGTTAAATGACCCGATGGCGATCTGGTTGCTTTTTGTGGCCAGTTTGATCGTATTGGTCCCGTTCGTTGTGCTGTATACAATCGTTTTTCCTTTAATTCTGTCTTCTGTAAAGTTATGTGGAGAATTGCCAAAATCAGCAAAATCAACCACAATTCCATCCCGTTCAGCAGCAACAATGTAATTTTGTTCTTTATATTTTTTTGCCTCTTCCAACGTACTGACAGGAATGATTTTTTCTGCCCCGTTTTTAAATGCTGTACAGATGGATGATGTTGCCCTTAATATATCAACCACCACCACGTTTACTTCTGGATTTTCAAAATGTGGATACAACAAAGGAGATAGACATACTTCTAATTTATTCACTGTATTCTTTTTTTTGTAGATTTAATTCTTATGCAATGGCATCTTTTTAATGACAGCAGGGAGCATTTTTTTTCTTATTTTGATATATATCATGCTACCTGGGGTAATATAATTTTTTTCTACATATCCCATCCCGATTCCTTTATTTAAAAGAGGTGACACTGTTCCTGAAGTCACCCTTCCGATGTTATCACCCTGATCATTATAAATCTCATAATTATGCCGCGGGATTCCTTTATCAAGCATTTCAAACCCTTTTAACTCATGTGTTGTTCCTTCCTGCTTTTGTTTGTATAAATATTCTCTGTCAATAAAGTCTGAATTTTTATTGAATTTCACAATCCAGTCCATGTTCGCTTCAATGGGTGAAGTATTCTCGTCTATGTCTTTCCCGTACAGGTATAACCCTGCTTCCAACCGTAAACTATCTCTTGCACCCAATCCAACAGGGACGATGTTGTATTCCTGTCCGGCTTCCATGATATGCATCCATAAATGCCTGGCGTGTTCAGGTTTGGTATATATTTCATATCCATTTTCGCCGGTATAACCGGATTTCGATATAAGTACACCGGGTATTCCTGCCAATTCAGCCGTTGTAAATTGAAAAAAAGACAAGTCAGAAATGTCTGGTTTTGTGATCTTTTTAATTACGTTTGTACTATCCGGCCCCTGCACAGCGAGTAATGATATTTGATCTGAGACATCCTCTATGACAGCTCCCTCTTTATTGTTATCATGAATCCACTCCCAATCTTTTTGAACATTAACGGCATTCACAACTACCATGAACCGCTCATTATCATACTTGTAAACAACCATGTCATCCACTATCCCTCCATTGCCATTTGGGAAGCAATTGTATTGTACTTTGGAATTTTTTAATTTTTCCAAATCATTTACAGTGATTCGCTGTAATAATGGCAATGCATGTTTACCACGAATAATAAATTCGCCCATATGTGAAATATCAAAAACTCCTACATTATTACGAACGGCAAGGTGTTCCTGTTTAATTGTATTGTATTGTATAGGCATCCAATATCCTGCAAATTCATTCATACTGGCTCCTAATTCCTTGTGTATGTCAATCAATGGAGTATACTTCATGTTTTTTATATTTCTTTATTTCTATTTTTATTTTTATTTTTTTATAAAAAAAAGAGGGTGATAAAATTTAATTTTTATCACCCGTATATTGATTATAATTATAATTGTTTAAAAATGCTGAACACGGTTTTTTAATCAGTGCTTAATATCTGGAATTCAACCCTTCTGTTTTTGGCCCTGCCCTCTTCGGTGTCATTGGTAGCAATGGGTTTATCATATGAATATCCTTCGTGCTTTAATCTGCTGCGTTTAATTCCGTGGCCAGCAATATATTCCACTACACTTTTAGCTCTGTCTTCAGATAATTTTTTATTGTATGACCATGATCCCCTGTTATCTGTATGTCCTGAAATTTCGATTTTCACAGACTCATTATCTTCAAGGAACCTTACAACGCGATTTAACTCCGGATAAGATTCGGGTTTAAGTGTTGCTTTTGCTGTTTCGAAATAAATATTTTTAAGAATCATCTTTGCACCTACTTCAACTTTTTCAAGTTTGAAATCATTTTGCGTTACATTGTTTCTAAAGTTTCTGTTTCTGAAATCAATGGATTCAGCATAAAACATATAGCCTTTGGCATTGATTTCAATTCCATAGTTTTTCCGTTCAGGGAGTTTGATTTTATATTTACCATCTTCTTCTGATAATGTAGTAGCTACTACTTCGCTTTTATCTTTATCAATGAGTTGCAATTTAGCAACTACAGGTTCATCAGTTTTGGAATCGGTTATTGTCCCTTTCATATAAAGTGTGGTATCAACACGGAGTGCTTCAGGTATTTTATAAAACATGCTATGTACAGGTTTTGCGAACCATGCCAGTAATTCGTCCCGGGCGCTCATTATACCTTGTTTTTCTTCGCCAATATAAATAATCTTATATATGTCTTTCCCCCCAAATCCTTCGTCTTTTACTGTAGAGATATATGCTTCGGCAGGATTATCTGACAATTTATAGAACAAATCATTGTCTGCTGTATTAATGGGATATCCAAGATTTACCGGTTCTACCCAACGCCCAGAGTTGTCTTTATAAGTCATAAAAATATCGTATCCACCCATACTGTTATGGCCTTTGGATGAAAAAAACATGGTATCACCGCTGGGGTGAAGATGTATGGCTTCCTCATCGTATCGGGTATTCAGGGTTGCACCTATATTTTCAGGAACCTGCCATTCTCCTTCATTATTACGGCGTGCAAAATAGATATCTTTTCCGCCAACTGTTCCTATTTCATCTACTTCCCTCTTGGAAACAAAATACATGGTTTTTTCATCAGGTGAAAGGCACATTGTGGTTTCCCTGCCTTTGCTGCGGAGGACTTTGGGCAATTTAGAAGGTTTTGACCATTCACCTTCTTCAAAATCACTGTAAAGAATATCTCCTCCTCTTTCATTGCCATTATAAATATACAGGCGTTTCCCGTTTTTATATAATCCTACTGCTGCATCATTATATTTTGTATTAAGTGAAGTAAGATTCTGAGCTTTCTGCCATGTTTCTCCTTCTTTTGATTTTTCAGATGTATAGATATCTTCTTTGAATTTATTATCCAATTCAAAGCGTTCCCCTTTAGTGGTATTTTCTCTTCGTGAGGTAAAATACATCAAATCAAAATCATGATGGAATACCGGGTTATAGTCGTCGTACTTAGAATTTACACCATTTCCTAAATTTCGGATAATACATCTTACGGGTTCTTTTATTAATTCTTTTCCATATCTGCATTCTTTAATTAATTTGGCAATTTTATCACTTACTTTATCAACATCATCAGGGTCTAATGAGTTAAGATATCCATCATACTTACTGATTGCTTTATCAAATTCCATATTCAGGTGATAAGCCCTGCCGAGTACATAGTCAATATCGGGGGTGACAAATTTATTGATCTCATAAGCTTTCTCGAGATATTCAATGGCTTTTATCCTGTTTTGTCCTGTATAAAGAATGCATACACCAATTTTATAATTCAATGGTGCATTGGTGGGATTATAGTCATATGCATTAAAATATTTTTCAACGGCAAGGTTGAATGTTCCAACCCCTTCTTTAAAATATTTATCCCCATCTTTAATTTTTTGCCATGCTTCGCGAAATCCCTCCTTTTTTGTTTTAAATTCTCCCCGTTTAATCTTTACATCTGTATAATCAACTTGGGAGAATGTACTGATTGATATAAAAATCAGAATAAAGACGATTGATATTTTTTCTTTTATGTTCATTTTATTTTATGTTTTTGCAATCTTCTAAATAATCTTCTGCTTCTGTAACTTTTAATTCTTTAGCTTTATTCCAGTCATTGCAGGCACCTTCAATATCACCTTTCATTTCTTTTGCCATGCCTCTGTTTAAATATGCAATGCCGTAATCTTCATCGTGTTTTATGGCTTTTGTAAAATGTTCTATCGCTTCTTTGTATTTATTCCTGCTGAATTCCACAACGCCCATATTATTATATACAAAAGCATAATCTTTATTTATTGCTTTTACTTTTTCAAAATTTTCCATGGCTTTATCCGGTTCCTGCATCTCAAAATTAGTAACACCCAAATTATTATAAGCAATAAAATAATTTGGATTTATCTCTGTTGATTTTTGATATGACATCAATGCACTTTGATAATCGCCTGTCCCTTTTTGTGCGCTCCCGAGGTTGTTATGAACAAATGTTAGTTTTGGACTTAAACTGATAGCCTGTTGATAATCCTGGCTTGCCCCTCTAAAATCATTCATCTTTCGTTTGGTACTACCTCTTTCATGATATGCATATGCAAAATCATGTTTTTTATCTATTGCTTTGGAAAAATCAAGTAGTGCCTGTGTATAATCTTCTTTTAAATATTTTATAAGTCCTCTGAAATAATACACTTCTGCATCATCAAAGTTATTTTCTAATGCAATGGTAAAATCCTGCATAGCCGGGTCATATTTTTCCTGCCTGAACCGTATATGCCCTCTCACAAAATAGGCTTCTCCAAGTTCATCATCTATAATAAGCGCCTTGTTAATATCGGCAAGTGCAGGATCAGGCAGCGTGTCCATTAAAAATTTCACTTTTCCGCGTTGCAGGTAAGCCAATTCAAAGTTCGGATTAATGTTTAATGCTTCTGTAAAATTGGCAATTGCCATCGTATAATTTTTATTCTCAATATTCATCACCGCTTTATTGTAAAATCTTTTGGCTTTTGTTTTCTGCTCCATTGTGAGGCTCTGGGCATGGACAGAAGTTATCAGGAATCCAAAACTCAAAATAAAAGCTATTTTGATGAATACGTTTTTTGATTTCTTTTCTTTCATATTTCCCTGGTATGATAAATTTAATATTAAATGATTGCTAAATTATCGTTACATAATTAATAATTTTTCTCAAAATAAAAAAAAATTACATAAAAAAAGACAAATTAAAATAAAAAATATAACGAGGATCACAGCGTTATGTTATTCCTCATTACTAAAAACAGAGATAGCCATATAATATTTTTTCATAAATATTATGTATATGTTCAAATCAGTTTATTATCTTTATTCTCTATTTAAACATTAAAAATACAAATAATTGATTAAACACAAGGGCAATATATTCATTATTTTTATATTATTATCACTGCTTTTTTCTACAAGTTGCAGTGTATCACCGGTTGAGATAAAAGAAGCAGAGAGTGTAAAAATTATAAGTTTTAAAAATGACACCATTCTTTTTGAAGCGTTGTTCCCGGTGAATAATCCCAATCATTACAGGTTTAAAATCACAGAGATTGAGCTTAATGTATTGTTGGACGGGGATGCCGTGGGACAAATCCAAAAGATTGAAGACCTCAAAATCCCCCCTAATCGTGAATCTTTACAACGCATCAGGTTTAATATGGTTATACCTGACCGTATAACAGGTGGTTTATATCTACTAAAAATGATTACAAACCAGGCTCTGAATATTGAAATTAAAGGATCTATTGTAGGCAAAGCTCTATGCATTAAAAAGAAAGTGGATGTAAATGAAAAAATTACGTTACATCCTTTCAGGAAAAACTAATCTTATAGTCATCTCTACGTTTAACATAAGCATGAGCAAATTTGTCAAAATAAGTTGACGCATGGCCTCTCACTGTTTCCTGCTTTCCCAGTATCAAATGCCCTCCCTCAAAAAGATTTTTCATAAAAAAACGGAAAAGATGATTTTGCAAATGATAATTAAAATATATGATTACATTTCTGCATAGAATGATATCAAATTTAACATGAAATATATTTTGACCTTTCACAAGGTCTTGTTTTTTAAAAACCGGTTTTTCTCTTAAAAAATCATTCATCACAATACAATCGTCCCTTTTATTGATCTGGAAATAGTTTGAATACGGAACATCTTTATATTCTCCAAAATCCATAGGATTTTCTTTAACAGCTTTATCAAAATTATCAAGGTATCCAATATTAAATCGGTATTTGTATTGTCCTTTTTTAGCTTTTTCAAGTGCTTCATTATTTAAATCAGATGCATAAACCCTGGCTTTATCAAGCAGACCGAGTTCATTCAGTATAATGAGCATTGAATATACTTCTTGCCCGAGGGAACACCCTGCATGCCAGATATTAATCAAATTGCGGTTTTTATATTTTGGCAATATCCTGTATTTTATATCTTGCCATACATCAGGATCTCTAAATAACTCACTTGTATTTACAGTAATGCGTTGCACAATATTTTCAACAAATTCAGATGACCCCTTGATTTTTTTGACCAGCATCTTCATATCCATTTTATTATCCATCAGGATTTTAGTTATCCTCCGTTTTAAAGATCTATCCGAATAATTTGAAAAATCATATTCAGAATTATTTTTTAAAACATAATTGAATAATTGTATGTCTTCTTCTGTAATATCCATTCTTATAAAAAATTAAAACATGAAAAACATATTGCACTTTCTAATCAAATTCATTTATTCAAATTTAAATTTTTAATGGTCAAATAGCTTGCCCCCGCTAACGACGGAGGAGCTCGCAAGTAAAAAATAATCATTTTCGTGTGTGCAAATAATGATTATTTTGCCCGGTTCATCAGTTTAACGAATTTACACATTAATTGTTTAGATTTTACCCGTTTATTTTTTAAGGACAAGACAAAATGTTACATTCTTATGAATTCAAACAGTTTGAAACATAAAACTCATTTTTTATCGTTTTGCAAAAATAATATTAATCTTTTTCAAAATGGCAACAAAACGAACACTATTTCCTATACTGGTTTATTTGGTATTCTTAATTGTATTTACACCAAATATCTTATGCAAAGGAGCATCTGATTATTTAGCCGGCACAGAAGATTCATTATCCGTTTGGTTTAAACAGTTGTATCCCGGGCATTCGATAGAAGAAAAACACAATGCCAATGAAAAAATCGTTCAAATCTTAAAACCTGTTCTGAAGCAACCGATTTCTTTTTTTCATTCCTTTGATTCTGTACAACAAATGGGAACGATTATGTCTCCCGACAGTACTATTAAAATGTATACCTGGAATGTTCCTTTGGAAGGGGGTGTTCATGAATATTACGGTTTTATTCAGCAATACACCGGAGATGACACTTGTAAGGTATTCCAACTGCATGACCAATTAAATGCTCCCGGTGATGTATCACATGACCAATATTGCCATGATAATTGGTATGGTATGCTTTATTATGATATCATTCCTGTAACACATGACAACAAACAGTATTATACCCTATTGGGCCTTGATTATAATAATTTGATGACTTCCAAAAAAATTGTAGACATACTATATTTTAATCCTGAAGGCATCCCTTGTTTCGGAGCGCCCCTTATCAGTATTGATGATACGCTTCAAAACAGATTTGTTCTTGAATACAGCTCAAAAATTGTTATTACATTGAGATACAAAAAAACAACTCCCAAAAAAACGAGTCCTGAACAAATGAACACCGATGATATTAAAGCACAAATCCAACAAGAAATCCATCGAAAACAAAACCAGGATTCACTCAGAAAAAAAATTATTTTTGATCACCTCATTCCTATAAATCCTAAATTTAAAGGAAATTACGGTTATTATGGCCCCAGCGGTAATTATGATGCATTAATCTTTAAAGATGGAATTTGGAGTTATTATGAAAACATTAATCCAATGGATTAGTGTTTTCATATTGAACACAGACATTAAGTTCAAAAAAAATCCCAAAATTTAATAAAAAAAGGATTGCAGAAAGACAAGAGGTTTATTAATAGCATTTTATGTCGATCTCTATCGTTTTGCAATGAATTTTTCGGGTTAATTCCAATTTGGATAATATAAAAAAAACAGATTGACATGCTTGAACAGGATTCCCAAAACGATGATAAACAAAAAAGCCGGATCATTTTTCCCGGCTTTTTTATTTAAATTTTACAGATAAGCGCCAAAATATGCAATTTAATTATTTATTTTGTGGTGTATTTTTCCGGCAATTGCCGTCTTTGAATATATTCATATTTTTAAAATTCACATAATGAACTATCAATGTACTTTTTGCCAATTCAGGATGTTTGAAAATCTGCTTAAAAAGCATCAACTTGATGAACAAACAAAGGACAATATCGTTCATGACTTTGTAGAATATCTTGCACATTCTGACCGTAATAAAACAGCCCCCCAGGTAGCACGTGATTTGCATAAAAAAATTCGTGAAATGATCCACAATGATGATCCGTATCATGAAGAGAAAAAATATCATAATCACTTTATGCAATCATATTACCCTGAATTGAAGAAAAAAGTTATAGAATCTTTGAATCCTTTTGATACCGCACTTCGCATAGCCATAGCAGGAAACATAATTGATTTTGGCCCTGCTCAGGATTTTGATATAATGCAGACCATCAATAATACCCTAACGTCTGATTTTGCCATTGATCAATCACAGGAGTTTCAAAAAGATATACAACATGCTGAAACGATTCTCTACCTGGGCGACAATGCAGGAGAAATCGTTGCTGACAAATTATTTATCGAAACGATCAATCATCCAAACCTGTATTTTGCTACACGTGGTGCTCCCATAATCAATGATATAACAATAGACGATGCCATACAAACAGAAATGGATAAAACAGCCAAAATAATCTCCAATGGATACGATGCCCCTTCCACAATTTTAGACAATGTATCGGAAGAATTTATGGACATCTATAAAAAAGCAGACATTATTATTTCTAAGGGACAAGGCAACCTTGAAGGATTGATCAATGAAAAAAGCCCTGAAATCTATTTTCTCTTAACCGTTAAATGCCAATTGATCGGTGATTTAATAGGGGTTCAAAAAGGAGCTTTTGTAGTAGCCAGCAATCATTTTATTCATCAAAACAGAAAAGAGCCTGTTTAAATTATACATATAAACCGAGCATGCAAAAAATAAACAGATGAACCGTATTGACACATTATTTAATTCAAAACAAAAGGATGTACTTTCCATATATTTTTCTGCCGGGCATCCTGCTCTTGATGATACAGTTAAAATCATTCAGGAATTAGAAAAACACGGGACAGATATGATTGAGATCGGAATGCCCTTTTCTGATCCAATGGCTGACGGCCCTGTGATACAACAAAGCAACCAGATTGCTCTTGAAAATGGAATGACATTGAAATTATTATTTGAGCAACTTGAAAATATCAGGGATGAAGTCAGCATTCCACTCATTCTCATGGGATATATGAATCCTGTTTTGCAATACGGAATGGAGTCATTTTGCAAAAAATGTAATGCATTAGGCATTGATGGGATTATCCTTCCCGACATGCCGGTTGACGAATATGAAACCCTTTATAAAAAATACTTCGTACAAAATCATCTGCATTGCATTTTTTTGGTTTCACCACAAACATCTCCCGAACGCATACACAAATTGGTTGCGGCCAGCTCTGGCTTTTTATACCTGGTTTCATCATCTTCAACTACAGGAGCTAAAGATGATTTTAATCCCGAACAGGAAGATTATTTTAAACGTGTTCTTGACATGCAAACAGGGCTTCCTTTGATGGTAGGTTTTGGTATTTCCAATCACAAAACATTCAAGAAAGTCTGCAAATACGCCCAGGGAGCTATCATTGGAAGTGCATTCATAAAAGCGCTTAATGAAGGGGATGATTTAAGCCGGACTATTCAACAGTTTGTGCATAATATCAGAGGCGAATATTAATATATAATGTTTTCTTAAAAATTTAATTTAAGGTTAATACTTCAACAATTTTTTCATAAGAGCAAATATAATATATTTTTTAAAAACGTATTGTAAATTGAATATTAAATAAAAAAATAAAATATAACACAAACAAAAACAGTTTCGTATGTTTGTATCTCACGATTGCTTAATACGCACACACGAAACTGTTTTTGTGGAACTGCCGGGAATCGAACCCGGGTCCAAATAAGCAATCCGAATGATTTCTACATGCTTAGCCCTTATTTAAGTTTTCAGAAACAAGCTGGCATAAGGGCTACCTACCTGTTTCCTATCCTCTAAGTCTCGCTCATTGCACCGAGGCCATGCATGAGCCAGCCCAAACTTAACCATGCCTCTTCAAAAAGCTGTTGGACAAAGCCTTATGAGAGACAGCTTGTCCCGGCTATCTTTGTAACCGGGATAAAGCATAATTTCATATCCCGAAATTATGCAGCAAGCGCGAAGTGATTTTCCTCGCCATTTAAAAATAGTTTGCAAATTAGGTTTTACGGGCTAATTTACAATGCCCGGCATGCTTACATCCAAATTATCTTACTGTCAAATCCAGAACAGTCCCATTTTTTCAAAGAACTTTATTATTTTACGAAATTAAACAATTTTTATTGTGAAAAAAATAAAAAAAGTGCATGTTTGTTTTTGCTTAATTTTTACCTACTACCTAATCCTTCACACCTGCTTTCTAAGCGCCACCATCTTTATGGCTGCAATGGCCGACTCCTCACCTTTGTTCCCATACTTCCCTCCTGCCCTGTCTTTGGCCTGCTGAAGATCATTGGTCGTGAGTACACCAAATATAAAGGGAATGGACATATCTATATTCAATTGGGTAATGCCGTATGTAACAGACTGGCAAACATAATCAAAATGCCGGGTTTCTCCCTGAATAACACATCCTAAACAAATAACAGCGTCAACATCCGTGTCTTCTGACATGATCAAAGCACCTTTGGTCAACTCAATACTTCCTGGAACATACGAAACGTTAATATTATTTTCTTCGGCACCATGCTGTTTCAGTGCATTTAACGCTCCATCACGGAGACTATTGGTAATTTCCGTATTCCACTCGGAAACCACGATTCCAAATTTCATATTGCTTGCAGAAGGAATGCTTCCGGCAGAAATTGAGTCTTTTAAAGCAGTTGCCATAGATTCCTGGTATTATTTTTCACGGGTGTTAATTTTTGCCCTGGCTATATATTTATCAATGTTTCTGGCAGGAAATGAATTCGGGTATTCAATCTTTATTCTTTGATAGTATTCCAATGCTTCTTCGTCTCGTTCAAGCTTTTCTAAAACACCGGCAGCCTTTTTTAAAAACCGGGGCGTTGTAAATGCATTTTGATTTTCATTGGCTGCTTTTTTATAATTTTTCAACGCCATCTGATCATTTCCAAGCTCTATATAAGCATCACCCAAAGCGCCAAGTGCCATTGGTTCAACAATGCTTTCATCTGCTTTAAAATCTGCTAAATAGTCAATTGCTTCTTGGTATTCTCCTAACTTTAAATAGCATAAACCGGCATAATAATTGGCTAAATTCCCGGATTTAGTGCTGCCGTATTCATCAGTGATATCAATAAACCCTAAGTTGCTTCCATCACCATTTAATGCAAGCCGTAAAGAATCTGCTGCAAAATACCGCTCAGCCATAAACATCTGTGAACTTGCTTCTTCCTGTAATGGTTTTTTATAAAACCTGTTGTAAAGCATGTAAAAAATGACTGCGATTAAAATGACACCAACTACAATAGAAATCGGCTTTTGATGGTCTTCTATAAATTGTTCGGTTTTAGTTAATGCACTTTCTATGCCTTCTAAACCACTATCCTGTTGTTTTTTTGCCATGGATACCTGTTTTACAAATTGGTTAATAAACTTCATGCAAAAATAATGTTTATTGGTCAAAGTACAATGTTTTACATAAAATATCTTTTAAATTTGTAAAAAAAGAAAATACATGGCACGATTTATTAAATCAAAAAAAGAAACCATTGGATTGTCACCAGATTCACTGGTATTTCAGGGCGAGAAAAAGATCGATCACGTGAGGCTGAGAGTTATTAACTACAACGCGGAACATCTTGAAGAACGTGAACTTCAAAACATCTCCGAAGCAGCACAATATAACCGGTCAAAATACATGAGCTGGTTTAACATTGACGGGTTGCATGATGAACAAATCATGCATGAAATTTCTACTCTTTTTAAAATAGACCCGTTGCTGATATCTGATGTACTTGAAACCAATTCACGGCCCAAAATATATGAACATAAAGACACGATCTTTGCCTCTGTTAAAATGTTGTATTTTGATAAAGAAGAAACACATATTTCAACAGAAAACCTCTCCCTCATTATCAAAGAAAACATATTAATTTCTTTTCAGGAGCAAGTTGGTGATGTTTTTGAACCAGTGCGAAAACGGATACGGAACCCCAAAAAACGCATCAGAAAAATGGGGGTGGATTATCTGGCTTTTGCTCTCCTGGATGTCGTGATTGACAATTACATTTACATTATCAGCCAAATTGGCGAAAACATTGAAGCGCTTGAAGATAAATTGGAAAATCCACAGGATAAAACCATACAGGATATCAATCAATACAAACGAGAAATCAATTATTTACGAAAAACCATAAAACCCTTCAGGGAAATGATCTTAAGCATTCCCAAAATCGAATCGGACATCCTGGACAAAGGCACCGACATACTTACCAGGGAATTACAGGATAATATTAATCTGGCTCATGAATCGGTTTTTAGTTATAATGAAATCCTTACAGACCAATTGAATGTATATCACACACGATTAAGTGATAAATTAAACCATATCATTAAATTTCTTACAATTTTTTCCGTGATATTCATTCCCCTGACATTTATTGCAGGCGTATACGGAACTAATTTTGAATTTATTCCTGAATTAAATTACAAATACAGCTATTTCATCATGTGGGGAGTAATGATCCTTGTTGCATCCATTATGATCATCAATTTTAAACGAAAAAAATGGCTTTGATTTTTACAAATGAACATCCCCCTTCATCATCTCGTGCACTTCTTCCCTGATATCCTTTATTTCTTTATTCCTGAACGTATCATAGGGCACGGGCTTTAGCACCCGGATATGAATACGCTGAAAATGGTCAAACACGTATTTGTTCCTGGGCATTGCATCGCCGGTTCCGTTGATGATTACAGGCTGAATATCCGATTGGGTTTCCAGGGCAATTTTAAATGCCCCGTCTTTAAATCGCTGTAATTGCTTATTTTTAGAACGGGTCCCTTCAGGAAAAATAATGATTGAATTGCCTGTATGGATTGTTTGTTTTGCCTTTTCAATCATATTCAGGGCACTTTTTCCCCTTGCCCTGTCAAATGGAATGTCTTTATTTAACTGCATTAACCAGCCGATAGCAGGTGCACGAAGTAATTCTTTTTTTGCCACCCACCTGTACCGGGTTTTCAAAAAATACATTACCAGGATATCCAGCATGGATTGATGGTTCACGACATACACTACCGGTTTATCATGACTCAATAACTCTTTTCCCTGCACGGTAACATTCAGATAGGGATTGATCCATATAAGCAATCGTGACCAAAAAGAAGTAATCCCGAAAACAAGCGAACGATTGCTGTCAAAAGGCGAGGTAAAAACGGCTGCAAGCAATGCTAAAGGATAAAATATAAATATAGAACATACAAAGAACAAAGCCCAAAGCAATGTAAAGATATAAGCAATCATTCTGGATAAAAAATAAAATACAATGAACATGGTTTCACGATAAATTTGATTTATTGACTAAAAACACTGCCAAATTATTAAAAAAAGTTATTAACAATAAATATAAACTTAAATTATTATCTGTCAGTTACTCTCTCGTTTCATCTGAATTCATTTTTTCATGAACCGGCAAAGGCCAATATTTAATTTTTTAAATATGAAAGTTATTTTTTATTTTTGTTATATCAACAAACTGTAAAAAACACATTGATTATGAGACCAGTCAGATCTGCATCAGGATTAGCAAAATGGCTATTAAGAATAGCATTGTTTGCTCACATTTTCGTTCTTTATTTCTCAACTGTCAAAGGATTTAATTTCAGCCACTTAGGCTTTTATGTCGGATTCATTTACCTGCTGTTTGCAGCATTGTTGGTGATAGGTGGTTTTTTAAGAAAACATACCCTTACCGTGCTGTCCGGGCTTATTATCCTGATATTATCTGTAGTTGAGATGTTCCGTGTTTTTGACGGAAACATTATCAGTCCCAAATTCATCATGTATTTACTCATAGGAGCATTAGGGTTATTCTTTTTATCCAAAGGAAACAAAAGCTAAATATGAAAAAATTACAGGGCATATTATTCATAAGCATATTTTTATGTACATTATTTACTGCACAAAGTAGGACATTGAATGACTTCACTCAAGAAGATCATCAATCAGTTGATACAATTGTAAAATTCGGGCAAAGAAAATTACCAGTCAAAATCGTCAGTGTAGGAAGTAAATATGTGTATTACAATAAATTAAATAATGACGACAATACCAGAAAAAAAATTGCACGGAACAACATCCAACGCATCATTTATCATAATGGAACCATAGATATATTAAATGAACCGATTATAGAGACTGTAACTGAAAAAAGTTGGCAAACTGTTTTAATCACAGAAGACAAAGACCAGGTGGAAGGATTATATAAAATCGGGCAGGTAACAGTCGAATCATCTTCAGGGATCAGAAATATCAAAGCTGCCAAACGGAATGCTGAAATACGGTTACAAAAAAAAGCAATCCATAAAGGAGGGAATGTTGTATATGTTACCAAAGCTGAAGCTAAAGGGGGATTTGGCGACATACCCGGCTATTTGATGAAAGGAGTTATCTATAGCTTCAACCCTCCTGCAAAAAAAAAGGAATAAAGATATACGAAGCTGAAAACAGAAAGAAGTCAGAATGTTTGGACAAATTCAACTTTTAAACTTTATTAACCCTCAACAGCCATATCTGAGATGACGACTCAACAGTTAAACAGATTTTTCTTTTTACATGTTACGCTTACAATATTTTTGTTTATACTCCCAACTCTTTCTATTAAAGTATTTTGCGCATATTTATCTGTGCCTGTAGATGGCCGTTCTGCCGGAATGGCAAATGCAAGTATTACGATTGATGATATTTGGTCGAATTTCAGAAACCAGGCAGGATTGGCTAATATAGAAAATACTTCAGGAGGTTTTCTTTATGAAAACCGCTTCGGGCTATACCAGGTCAGCACCAAAGCCCTTGCAATAGCCGTTCCTGTAAATTCAGGCTGTTTTGGTTTAAACTATTCTTATTTTGGTTATTCAGAATATAATGAAAGTAAAGCAGGTATCGGATTTGGGAAAAAACTGGCGGAATTTTTGAATATTGGAATTCAGCTGAATTATATGCACACGTACATTGCAGAAAATTATGGAAACAGAGGAAACGTTACTTTTGAAACAGGATTACTGGCTACACCTATTCCAGGTTTCACATTAGGTTTCCATGTCTTTAACCCTCTTCATGCGTTGATTTCTAAAAGCATAAATGAACACATCCCCACGATCATAAGGGCTGGCATTGGATATGAGTTTAATGAAGAAACAATGCTCACTGTAGAAACAAAAAAAGACATAGATCAAAAGCCTGTCTTTAAATTCGGAGGCGAACATTTACTGTTTGATTTCCTATACATAAGGACAGGAGTCATGACGAATCCTGTAAAGTATTCTTTTGGATTCGGCATGGAATATAAAGGGTTTTATGGTGACATTGGCTTCATATCACACCCTGAATTAGGATACAGCCCGCATTTATCCATCTATTACAGATTCGGTTCCAATGAACAGGAATAAACAATGCATAAGCTTACATTGTAATTTTCAACGGCCACTTAAAGTATGCCATACTGTCTTGAATCCTAAGAACTTGTTAAAAGACATACCTGTGTTTTTTAATAAATCCGTTATCCTCCGGTACATTTATATTATCTTCATTTTAGCAACGAACAATCTAAATGCACAGGAAAAACCTAAAGCCCCTCAACAAGTCATTGATGAACTTGTTGAATACATTATATTGAATACGGATGAACAAAAAGATCTATCCATTTTATACGATGAGTTGGAATATTATATCAGCAGTCCGTTAGCAATAAACCAAGCCAACCGGGACGAATTGGAACAAATCCCTTTTCTGAATGAATTTCAGATACAAAGCCTTTTGGAATACAGAAATTATTATGGCAATATCATGTCTATCAATGAGCTGCAATATATTCATGGATTTAATAAAGAGATCGTAAAAAAAATTTCGCCTTTTATTACCACAAAAAATGAAAATAAAAACGAAAAGCGTCTTTTTAAAAAATTTTTCGCCTATGGCAAACACAATGTTATTCTTAGAGCCGGGCGAATACTTGAAAACCAAAAAGGATATGCAGAACAAGAGAACATTAACAATCCCGGATATACAGGATACATAGGAAATCCCGAAAAATACTATACAAAATACAGAATCTATTACAAAAAAAACATATCAATTGGTTTTACAGCAGACAAAGATCCGGGTGAACCATTTTTTACACAAAACAATCAATACGGTTATGATTTCTATACTGCTCATTTTTATTATTCCGGAAAAGGATTCATTAAAAAGATCGCCATAGGTGATTACCAGCTGGGATTTGGCCAGGGGCTGACATTGTGGTCCGGTTTCTCATTTAATAAAAGCCCCTCTGTCTTAAACATAAAAAAACGTCCACGAGGAATTCAAAAATATACATCAGCCAATGAAAACAACTTTATGAGAGGAGGTGCAACAACACTATCAATGGGGCATTTCAATATTTCATTATTTTATTCAAGAAAATCCATTGATGCCAATATATCTGTTTATGATTCAATCAATAACGAACCCATTGAAGCATCTTCAATCCAAAATTCAGGGCTTCACAATACCTATTCTCTATTGGAAGATAAAAATTCATTGAAAGAAGCCATATCCGGGGCACATATCAATTATTTTCACAGATTCTTTAACATCGGATTATCTGGTGTTCATACGATTTTCAATGCTGATATCAACCCTGGCAATCATATTCATGATAAATATGATTTTCATAATTCACAAATAACCAATCTTGGCCTCCATTATAAACTCCATTTAAATAATGATATGTTTTTATTTGGAGAAACCGGCATCTGTAATGGAATGAATGCAGGAACCGTGAATGGTATGTTAATGAAATGGACGCCGCGTATAAATGTTTCACTTCTTTACAGGTATTATGAACAGGAGTTTATATCACTTTATGGCAAAGCGTTTGCAGAAAACTCATACAATTCAAATGAAGAAGGATGGTATACAGGCATAGAGATAACTCCGTTTAAACGATGGCAAATCAAAGGATTTGCGGATATCTTTAATTTCCCCTGGTTAAAATACAGGGTGAACAGCCCTTCATCAGGAGTTGAATATTTTGTGCAAACGGACTACCACACTTCAAAAGATGTTAAAATGTACTGGAGGTTTCAATATCAGGAGAAAAAACAAAATACTGATGTTGAAAACATTCATCTTGAATATATTGTTCCTGTTTCTAAAAACAGATTGCGTTATCATATTACTTATCAAATCAATAAAAAACTAACCCTAAAAAACAGAATTCAATTATTATGGTATCAAAAAGAAAACACTCATGAAACAGGTTATTTGATCTATCAAGATGTTCAATATGCATTCCAACGTCCTGAATTAGCATGTGTCTTCAGGTTTGGAATGTTTGACACCGACAGTTATGCTTCAAGAATATATGCGTATGAAAACAATGTACTGTATGCATTTTCCATTCCGGCCTATTATAATCAGGGCATCAGAACATATTTACTTTTAAAACATTCTTTAAAAAACGATTTAACCTTTGAAACAAGATACGCACTCTCATATTATCCAAATGAAACAAAGATTGGTTCAGGCTTAAACGAGATTGAAGGAAACAAAAAATCTGAAATAACAATGCAAGTACGATACAGGTTTTAGACTGCATTAAAAGTTTGTCCATATAACCAAACATCACACAAAGAAATGTAAAATAATAGAATCAATATAAAATAAAAAATATCTAATTTTGTGTTTCCTTTTGAATATAAAACCATATGAATATTAAACATGGCACAATTATCAAGAATTGAAGTTGCATTAAATTTAAGAGAGCAGGGAATTCTTCCGATTTTTTACAATGCTGACCCGGAGGTATGTATAACCGTGGTTAAATCATGTTATGAAGGAGGAGTCAGGGTTATTGAAATAACCAACAGGGGGGATTTTGCACATGAAACGTTCAAAGAAGTGAATCAATACATCATTAACCATTTGCCGGGGATGATCCTTGGCGCCGGAACCATTGTTGATGCAGGCACTGCATCGCTTTTCATTCAGCTGGGGGCAAATTTCATTGTATCTCCATATTTAAAAGAAGATATGGCCATTAAAAAGAACTGTGAGAACGCACTGGCGATTGTAAAAAAGATACGAAATGACTAAAACTTTACCCCAATAACCAATACATCATCAATTTGTTCTTCCTTCCCTTTCCATTGATTAAAAGTTTCCTCTAATACCTTTTGCTGCTCTTCCATGGGGTGAGCATATATTGATTTCAATAAATCTTTGAATCGTTGTGTGCGAAAAGTTTTTTTGGATTTCTCCCCGATTTGATCTATATAACCATCTGAAAACAAATAAATTATATCACCTTCTTTTATTTCAATCCGGTGTGTGGTGAAATTAGATAGTCTATTAAAGTTATACCCTACTGTCAAACGATCCCCTTTATATGTTGTGAGTTTTGAGTTCCTTATATGATACATTGGCCGCCTTGCACCTGAATAAAACAATAATGAATTTGCGTGATTGAAAACACATACCCCCATGTCTATTCCGTCTTTTACATTTTCTTTGTGATCATTGAATGTAAGTGTTCCTGTTATATAATTTGTCAATTCGTTTAATATTTCATGGGGTTTTATTTCTTTATTATATATAACAACCCGGTTAATTATTTCATTCAAAAAAGATATTCCAAGCATGCTCATCAATGCCCCTGGAACACCGTGGCCTGTACAATCTGCAGCAACAAGAATAGTCAACCCTTCTTTTTTACTTATCCAATAAAAATCACCACTCACAATATTACGCGGCTTAAACAACAGAAATCCATCGAGAAACATTTTACTGATAAACCGTTCTGTGGGCAATAATGCATTTTGTATTCGTTGTGCATATTCAATACTATTGATAATCTCTTTTCGCTGAATTTCAAGTTTTTCTTTTTGATAATTCAGGTAATCCCGTTGTAAAATTATTTCCCTGTTTTGTATCTGGATTTTTTCCGTCCTCTTCTTCACCCTTTCTTCAAGCTCTTTGTTTGTCATATCCATAAGCTTTCTGAAACGGTAAGTCACAGCAAAACACAACATAAGTATTTGTATTCCAAAGCCCAATTTCACACCATACTGTGTAATGGTATTCTCAGACAATGTGCCTGCATTTTTCATAACATGAAAAAGAATTCCTGTCAGTAAAAAAATAAAAGAAAGAAAAAAATAAAAGGCTTCGACAAACATCTTTTTAAATGATAAACATGTCAACGTGAATATGAATATCACCAGAACCACAGCACTATAATTAACAATTTTTACTATATAAGAATAAAAAGGGTAATTTGTAAAAGATAAAATGAATAATATCCACCAAAAACCAACAAACAGATAAATACTTTTATTAATTACAGAAAAATTTTTTGATGTATTTAAATAATATTTTGTAAAAGCCAATAAATTAATTCCTGCCAATATCACAAATACAACAGTTGAATGATTGGCCCACCAGGGAATATTTCGCCAAAACAACTTATATGTCCATCCATCTGTGTTAAATAAAAAAAGCGACAAAAACAAGGTAAAAAAGAAGAAATATAAATATGTTTTGTCCCTGTTTATAACAAAGAGAAATAAACCGAAAATCAAAGCAAAAAACAAAAAACCGTAATAGAAAAAATTTATTGAAATCGCTTTTTGATCATTAATAAAAAATGCAGTATCAGTAGATAATACAAGAGGCCCTTTTATTGTTTCCCCGTTATTATAAATCCTGATGTATACAGTTGCCGACTCATTAGCGTTCAAATCAACAGGATATAAAAAATTCCTGTTATTATACACCCTTTCTGAAAAAGGCATACACTCTCCTGTTTGTAAATGATCTCTTAGTTTATCTTCTTTTATTGTAAAAAAATGCACTTCATTCAATAATGGATATTTATATGCCAGGATGAGCTTTTTATCTGCATCTGATATATTAACCAGCTTTATTCTAAGCCAGTACACAAAAGAAGTAAATCCTAAATTAAGATTGCCTTTTTGCAGAATTGAAAACTGATTTTTATATTGATCTAAAACATCGTAAATATTTAGTTCCTGGTTTTGTGTTTTAAAATATTCAATGTTATGATCAAAGAATATTATGCCTTCCGTTTTATTATTTATCACAACTTCTTCTGCATTCATGATAGTAAAAACAAAAATGCATAATATACTTAATAGAAACTTATTCATATATTATAGCTTAGTAGTAGGTTAAATTCGAAGTTCATGAGTAAATTCATAAATAATTTACATTTCCGTTTTCCAAACAAACACGTATTTGCCTTAAAATAAATACAATGAAATCAATAATAAAATTATTATACACAGGCTTTTATTGTAATCTCTATGATTCTTCTTACGACAAAGGTTCTGTTAGAGTTTCATATGTTTATAATTAAGTTGATTGAGTTGATTGAGTTAATTGAGTTAATTGAGTTAATTGAGTTAATTGA
>CAYMKE010000007.1:0-28557 GCA_964390955.1 uncultured Bacteroidales bacterium
CTGGGACATAGGTCTCTGTCCTTGTACTTCACCGGAAGCAATGGACATTATATTATGTTTTTGTGCATATTCCTTTGCATGTTCATACATGAATAGTTTGCAATCTATACAAGGATTATAGCCTGTTCCCCTGCCATGATTGGGATGTTCAACAGAATAAAGATATTTAAGGAGCATTTCTCCTTTTGTACAATCAAGGATTGTTAATGGAATGTTTTCTTTTTCAGTAAAATTATCCAAGTCTGAAGAAGAAGCAAAAGGTAATTTAAAATAGAGGGCTTCAACAGTATACTTTTGTTCTTTTAATAATTTTATTGCTAACCTGGAGTCCAATCCTCCTGAATACAATACAATAACATGTTTTTTATCTTCATTTGTCATACAATACCTGGATTTTATAAAGGAGAATTGCTTCCATCATAGCCCCATTTAAGGTACAACGATCCCCAGGTAAATCCACCACCAAAAGCAGATAAAATGAGATTGTCTCCTTTTTTTAATTTCTTTTCCCATTCCCATAAGCATAAAGGGATGGTAGCTGCGGTTGTATTGCCATAACGTTCAATATTGATCATTACCTGTTCTTTTTTGATATTCATCCTTCTGGCCGTTGACTCTATGATTCGAATATTTGCCTGATGAGGCACAAACCAATCCAAGTCGTTGGCATCCAAGTTGTTTCGTTTCATAAGTTCAATGGATGTGTCTCCCATTTTTGACACTGCAAATTTAAAAACGGGTTGGCCTTCCTGATAAATATAATGTTCCCCTGCATCTATTGTTTTATGAGAAGGTGGTTTTATCGAACCTCCGGCTTTTTGATGCAGGAATTGCCGTCCGATACCATCTACCTTTGCAATGTGATCTATTACCCCCAGGTTTTCTTCTGTTGGTTCGACTAAAACAGCGCCGGCGCCATCACCAAAAATAGGACACGTGGATCTGTCTGTGTAGTTTACAATAGAAGACATCTTATCGGCCCCGATAACAATGATTTTTTTATAATTGCCTGATTTAATAAAATTATTTGCAACAATAAGCGAATAAAGAAAACCTGAACATGCAGCATTAATATCAAAACTTAAGGCATTTTTAATACCTGTTTTATCGCTTATTATATTGGCTGTTGCAGGAAAAGGCATATCAGGAGTAACGGTTCCGCAAATTACAAGGTCAATTTCATCAGGCGATACGTGTTGTTTTTTAAGCAGTTTTTTTACTGCTTCTGCAGCCATATCAGATGTACCCTTGCCTTTTTCTTTTAGAATCCTTCGTTCCTTGATACCAATACGTTGCATGATCCATTCGTCATTGGTATCCACCATTTTGCTCAATTCATCATTCGTTAAGATGTCGTCAGGTACATACCCACTTATTCCTGTAATTACTGCATTCATTTTTTTATAATATTAAAACAAATAAGACACTGGTAAGATAGTAATTGAATCACTTTTTTGCGATTAAAGCACCAAATCACAAATTATAAATTCCAAATAAATCCCAATATTTAATGACCAAAATTTCAAACGAAGAATTAAGTTTCTGACTATAAGTTATTTAGGTTATTGATGTTTGGAGTTTGGTTACGCTACTTTATAGACAAACACTAATTCCTAATTGCTTTTTTGATTTGTTCGGTCAGTTGTCTTTTAATAATATCTTTACTCAGGATCAACATGTTTTGTATGGCGAGTTCATTGGATATTCCATGTCCGATGATTACATTTTTGTTAATTCCCAATATAGGGGTTCCGCCATAGTTTTCAAAATTGAACCGTTCAAAGTACTCGTCATTGATACCTCTTGATTTAACAAGTTCATAGAATGCTTCCGCTTCTTTTAAAATGATATTCCCAACAAAACCATCGCATACAATTACATTGGCCTCGCCTTCTTTAAATAGTTCATTGCTTTCTATGTTGCCAATAAAGTCAAACCCGTCACCTTCATTCATTAATTGATAAGTACTTTTGGTGATAAGGTTTCCTTTTTCTTCTTCGCTTCCAATATTCAATAATGCTACTTTGGGATTGTTGACATTGTATATATGTTTTAGATACAATGAGCCCAAAATCCCATATTGATAAAGCACATCCGGTTTACAATCGGGGTTTAGCCCTATGTCAAGCAGCAACCTTACACTTCCGTTTTGGACGGGAATGAGTGTTGTAATACAAGGACGAATTACTCCGGGTATAAATTTCACGGTACCCATTGCTGCAAATAGCATTGCACCTGTATTGCCGGCACTTGCAAAAGAATCTATCTCTCCTTTTGCAAGCAATGTATATCCTACTGAAATAGATGAATGTGGTTTTTGAGATATTGCTTTTTTGGGATTTTCTCCCATTTCAATGCATTCGGGGGTATGAACAATATCAAATGAATCGGGATTTGCTTTGTATTTATCGAGTAAAGTGTTGATTTTATTTTTGTCACCAATGAGCACAATCCTCTCGTTTTCAGCCATTTCTTTGCCAGCCATAATAGCACCCAGTACTGTGACATCAGGTGCTAAGTCTCCTCCCATTACATCTATACCTATTTTCATAAAAGATTAATTTAAGGTATAAACCATATTTTAAGCAGAGACTTCTTTCTCTATCACTAAATTTCCTTTGTAATGTCCACATTCTGAGCAAACTCTATGATATTGAACTGTTGCTCCACAATTCTGACATGACATTAATGTTGCTTTTTCTGCATTGTCATGTGTTCTGCGTTTTCTTTTGCGCTGCTTTGATGTTTTTCTTTTGGGTACTGCCATGATTTATTTAATTATGAGTGTTATAAATATTTTTTAAGCTTGCCAGTCTGGGATCAATTGATTGTTCCTTTGATGGTTTGAGTTTATGAATGACGTCCTGGTTGCATTCTGATATGTCTTCATGCATTCGTTTGTATGGTAAAGAAAGCATAATATATTCATAGATATAATGTGATAGATCAAAGTCACCTGTTTCTTTCTGAATTATTATTGAATTATCCGTTTCTTCTTTATGTTCATCTCCAAATTTGACATATAATAAGGTATCATTGTTAATATTCAGATCAAAATGATCAAGACACCTGTCGCAAATAATGTTTATAGTCCCTTTTATTTTAAATCTTAAAACAAGCATTTGGGGACGTTTTGTCAAATATACATCTACATCAATGTTCCCTTTATTAATTTCAGCATAATTAGATTCCTGGAGAAAATCCTGTTTAATTTCGTATTGAAATTTATGCTCTCCGTCACTCAATCCACTATATTGTATTATATATTGATTCATCCAAATATATGCCTGTTTAAAAAAATACAAAATTACAATAAAAATATAAACCACCAATTAAATTTCTCAGGTTTTACAGAAAGTCATTTAAAAATATGTAAGTTTTTTTTAACTCTGGTGATTAACTTCTGTAAGAATCATAAAAAAATATTATATTTGCCCCCTATTATTTTTATCAATAAATAAATCTAAAATTCATTTAAAATGCAAAATCGAGGAGTTATAAGATTTTTAGCTATTTTATTGGCTTTAATTTGTGTATATCAGTTAAGTTTTACATATTTTTCATATAAAGTAAAACAAGATGCTGAAGCTTATGCAACTGTAAATGACACCATTGACCAAAATAAGTATAATTATTTTTTAGATTCCCTTTCAGGAGAAGAGGTGTATAGTTTTTTAGGGCTAAAAAAGTTTACATTCAGAGAAGTACAACAACGAGAATTGAATTTGGGCCTGGATTTAAAAGGGGGTATGAGTGTTATCCTTGAAGTTTCTGTAGAAGATATAATAAAGTCTTTGGCCAATAATAATAAAGATAGCACATTTGTGCAAACAATCAGGCGGGCAAAGGAGATGCAAAAAAACAGCCAGGAAGATTTTGTTGATCTTTTTGGTAAAGCATTTAATGAGATAGAACCAAATGGTAAACTGGCACAGTTTTTTTATGTGAATCCTACATTACAGGACAGGATAGAGTTTGGTTCAAGCAATGAAGAAGTATTGGATGCATTACATACTGAAACCAAATCAGCTATAGATAACGCATTTAATGTATTGAGAAATCGTATTGACCGCTTTGGTGTTGCTCAACCCGATATCAAAAGGCTGGAAACAAACGGAAGAATTATGATTGAGCTTCCGGGAGTAAAAAATCCGAAACGGGTAAGAGAACTGCTTCAGACTACTGCAAATCTTGAATTTTGGGAAACTTATGACAATCAAGAGGTCTATAAATATTTGGTGGAAGCCAATAAACGGCTAAGACAAATAAGGGAAGCAGAAAATGATACTACACAGGCCCGGGCATCAACAGATACAACAACTGCAGATACGGAGGAAGAAGACATTATTACAGATTCAGTAAGCGATACGGCCACTACTGACACTACTGACACTGAAACATCATTGATAGAGGAGATTGAACGGGCAGATACCGGAGCTTTAGATACCGCTGCACAAAGAGAAGAAATTACGAAGGAACATCCTTTATTTGAGTTGTTACAACCACGCATGTCAAGAGAAGGTGAATTTTATCCTGGTTCAGCTATCGGGATAGCTCACAAACGTAACATGGAAAAAATAGATAAGTTACTTCAAAAAGAAAAGATCAAAAGTGCTTTTCCCAGGGATATGCGATTTTATTGGAGTGCTTACCCTCCCAGATGGGACGATTCCGAGGCTTATTATGAGCTTCATGCCATTAAAGTAACCACACGCACAGGAGAACCTCCTCTTGATGGTGATGTAATTGTGAATGCAAGGGTTGATTTCGGCCAAACGGGATCCACCCCACAGGTTGTTATGAACATGAATAATAAAGGCTCTCAAATTTGGGCACGGCTTACCCAACAAAATGTAGGGGAACATATTGCCATTGTCCTGGATAACCGGGTATATTCAGCACCTCAGGTACAACAGGAAATTACCGGGGGAACCTCTAACATAACAGGTGATTTTGACCTTGAAGAAGCAAAAGACCTTGCCAATGTATTAAAATCAGGGAAATTACCCGCACCTGCAAATATTATCCAGGAAGCTATAGTTGGGCCATCCCTGGGACAACAAGCCATTAACTCCGGGTTTAATTCATTTCTTATAGCTATTATCGTAATCTTGTTATATATGGTATTTTATTACAGCCATAGAGCAGGCCTTGTTGCAGATATCGCATTGTTGGCCAACATGTTTTTCCTTATCGGGGTTTTGGCCTCATTGGGAGCAGTGCTTACATTACCGGGAATTGCCGGTATTGTACTTACGATTGGTATATCTGTTGATGCCAATGTACTTATATTCGATAGGATCAGAGAAGAGATATCGGCAGGTAAAGGGATAAAACTGGCCATCAAAGACGGATATAATAATGCTTATTCTGCAATTGTAGATGCAAATGTTACAACACTTTTAACCGCTGTGGTTTTATATATTTTTGGAAAAGGCCCTGTTAAAGGGTTTGCAACCACACTTGCGGTAGGTGTAGTAACTTCTTTGTTCTCAGCAATATTCATTACAAGGCTGATCTTTTTAAGAATGCTTGATAAAAATAATAAAATCACGTTTGCGACCAGAATAACAAAAGGGGCATTTCAAAATACACATATTAAATTTATTGGTTTGCGGAAGATTTCATATACAGTTTCTGCAATCATCATCTTAATCGGTGTCTTTTCTTTATTTAGCAGAGGACTTAATCAGGGAATTGATTTTACAGGAGGCCGGACATATATTGTAAAATTGGATGACCCTGTCAATACAAATGATGTTGAACAGATGCTAAAAGATGAATTTGGCCATACCCCGGAGGTTATAACGTTTGGCAGTGAAAATCAAATTCGCATCACAACAAATTATAGAATTGAGGAAAGAGGAAAAGAGATTGATGAAGAGGCAGAAAGAAAATTATTTGCCGGATTGCAGCCATTGCTTCCCGAAGGTCTTTCATTTAATAAATTTATAGATGAATACAGGCAACAATCACAAAAAGTAGGCCCAACCATTGCAGATGATATTAAAAAACAAGCTGCATGGGCAATATTCTTTTCATTGCTGTTTATATTTATATATATATTATTCCGGTTTAAAAAGTGGCAGTATGGACTGGGTGCTTTAGGAGCCCTTGTTCATGATACATTAATACTTTTAGGCTTATTTTCATTGCTTCATGGTTATATGCCGTTTTCATTGGAAATTGACCAGGCATTTATTGCTGCGATATTAACTGTCATGGGATACTCAATAAACGACACTGTGGTTGTATTTGACAGGATCAGGGAGTTTTTCAGGCTTCATCCTAAACGCGACCGGGAAGAAATATACAACACTTCACTTAATAGTACTCTTAGCCGTACATTTAGCACATCTTTGAGCACGTTTCTTGTGTTGTTAATTATATTCGTTTTTGGAGGTGATGTGATCAGAGGGTTTGTATTTGCATTGATGATCGGTGTTGTAGTTGGTACTTATTCATCACTTTTTATTGCCACCCCGATTGCTTACAACACAATCCGTGTTAAACAACAAATACAAACTCCCGGAAAAAAGAAGAAGAAATAACTTTATAAATAATACAGGGAATACAATCGTCACGAATGTGTGATGAAGGATATGAAGTCAAAACAACCTAAGCCCCGGCTGCCGTTTATTATAAATCCGGCAGCCGGTAGAGTTAAAAAGGTAAATATTGAAGAGGCTGTTCAGGATAGTATGTTGCCGGATATTTATGATATTTCATTTATTTATACCAAAGGGCCGGGAGATGCAACAGATATTGCAAAAGATTGGTCTAAACGTAATGCACGGAAAATTGCAGTATTCGGAGGCGATGGAACCGTTAATGAAGTCGCCCGTGCATTGATTCATTCTAAATCATCAATGGGAATAATTCCAGGAGGTTCAGGGAATGGGTTGTCTAATCATTTAAAAATACCCCTTAATATAAAACAAGCCATTTCAGTAATTGCACAATCAAGAATCATGTCCATAGACCATGGCGTGTTAAATGATATTCCATTTTTTTGTACTTGTGGCGTCGGATTTGATGCACTCATCGGGCACCGTTTTGCCGAGGCAGGCACACGAGGTTTTAAAACGTATGTTAAAAGCACTATCCATGAATATTTTAAGTATAAACCTCAAAAATACAGCTTAAAAGTTAAAGGAAAAAAAAAGCTGCGCCGGAAAGCATTCCTGGTCTCATTTGCAAATGCTTCACAATACGGTAATAATGCATTCATTGCACCCAATGCTAATATTCAGGATGGATTGATAGATGTATGCATATTAAAACCGTTTCCTAATTACCGGATATTTGATATTGGGATCAGATTATTTACCAAAAAACTTGATACAAGTAAATACCTTGAAACATTTAAAGCCAAGAAGGTTACATTGAAATTTAAAAAACCATGTGAAGCACATTACGATGGAGAACCTTGTTTTATTGATAAAAAAGTTAAAATTGAGGTCGTGCCAAACGCTTTAAATGTTCTGGTGCCCTTTTAATCTGTTTTTTTGCAAAAAAATGATCAATAACCTTTAAATTCATGATGTGTAATGTATAATTATTAATTAATTTTATGTCAATCAAAATTATTTTTTATACATGACATCAGAGCATACATTATTAGGCAGAAAAGGTGAAAAAGAAGCATTGGATTTCTTGAAGAGGTCTGGTTATCAGATATTAGAAACCAACTGGAGGTATAAATCAAAAGAAATAGATATTATTGCCAGAACAGATCAACAACTGATTGTCATTGAAGTTAAAACAAGAAGAAATGATTATTTCCAGAAACCTGAAGAAGCTGTAACAGAAAGGAAACAAAAATTCCTTGTAGATGCTTCTGAAGCATTTATAGATGAACATAACCTGGATATGGATGTAAGATTTGATATCATTTCCATTATTCTGAATGATACAAAGAAGAAAATTTATCATATTGAAGATGCTTTTTATCCGCAAATTGATTGATTGTTTTAAATAAATATTTAACAAAAAATAATGAAAAAACTTAGTCGCTTTTTTTTGCAGGGAATTTTATATATTGCTCCGGTAACGATAACCGTGTATGCGATTTATCTTACTTTCAGGTTTACAGATGGTATTTTGAATCCGTATATTAATAAATACTTGAATTTTGACATTCCCGGGCTTGGGGTGTTATTGGTCATTATTTTATTAATATTTTTGGGTTTTCTGGGCCAAACATTCATTGCCAGGCCATTCAGGAGTATTTTTAACAGGATTATTGAAAAAACACCTCTGATAAAACTTATATACAGTTCTTTAAAAGATTTATTTTCTGCATTTGTAGGAAATGAGAAGCGGTTCAACCAACCGGTACTGGTAAAGGTTAATCATATTTCCAATTTAGAGAAGATAGGATTTGTCACCAGAAAAGATTTACAGTTTTTAGGTATAAAAGATAAAGCTGCTGTGTATTTTCCTCATTCTTACAATTTTTCAGGAGAATTGTTTATTGTTCCGGTAAAAGATATCCGCTTAATTGATCTAAGTCCTTCTGAGGCAATGAAGTTTATTGTGTCTGGAGGGATTACAAATGTATAGCGATGAACAAAGCCTGGTATCAGAATGTTTTTATACTATTAACAGGTTACATCCTCTGGTATCGCTTTGGTCAAACCTGCCCAATACCTCAAAAGTGCCGTCCGGGTGCATTTTCCCCAGGTCTTGTGTTGCTATAAATGGACATGAATAAATATTAGCAAGGTCAATGATATTAATACCGCCTGTTTTTCCATGATGTAAATAAGAAAACGGATCATATGGATCCCTGATAAGTATCTTCATCCAGGGTGGGGTTTTGAACCTTCCATGACCTTTTGAATATGCTTGTGATAACAATTCAGTCATGCCATATTCTGAATGTACTTTTCGAATTCCAAATTGTTTCGATAGCAATTGATGAAGTTCCTTGCGTGTGATTTCTTCCCGGCGGCCTTTCATGCCTCCTGTTTCCATTACAATGGTGTGCTCGAGATTCATAGGGTTTTTTTCTGCAAATTCTGCCAATGCAAAACTTACTCCGATTAGCAGTGTTTTTTGTTGTTCTTTTTCAAGGTTTAAAAGCACATTTTTTAATTTTTTATAGTCTTTATTGTAAAAGCCACTGCATGGATGAATACTTTGTGATATCAGTCCTTCCATCATTGTGACAAGAGAAGAACCTGCGCGTTCTGAATAAGAGGGAAGCATTGCAAGGATACAATAGTCCCCGGGGTTTCCATAAAAATATTGAAACCCGGTTAAATAGCTCTTTTTGTATATTGAAATATCATGAATGTAATGTTTGCTTGTGGTTGTTCCGGTGGTACCACTACTTTCAAATACTTTATCAACAGAGCTGTTGTTTGTGATGATTTGCTGTGTTTTAAACAATTCAACAGGTAAAAAAATGATGTCTTCGAGCTTGTTTACCTGATCTGTAGTTTTTCCTAAATGATTAATATAAGATGAATATACAGGATTACTCGAACGATGATAGTGAACGAGTTCTTCCGAATGCTTGAGTAAGTCACCCAATCTATTGATATCAAATATATTGGAAGGGGTTATATTCATGGTGTATGTATTTTTCCTTTAAAATTTGTGGTTAATGAAATATATTGAACAAAAATATGTTTTTTAAAAGAGATTATCGAATCATAAATGATATTAAGTTATATTTTTATGACACCACTCGGACATTTATCCGTTTCATACATAGCTTCGGGAACACTTAAACGTATATCATTACCTGCCATCATGATTGGCGGGTTACTACCTGACATTGATTTTTTGTTGTTTCTTTTCCCTTTTTTTGATGATATACACAGGGTTATAACACATAATGTATTATTTGTTTTGATTGTAACAGGCACTGGATTTATGTTTTATTCCCGTCATCCCCGGAAAATAGACATTGTTTCAGGACTTTTGATTGGGCTAATCCTTCATTTATTATGCGACAGCATTATGGATGATAATATGGACAATGGCATTGGGGTGGCTATTTTCTGGCCCTTTTCAGAGTGGTTCTTTTCCCCTTTTAATATTGTCACACCCCAATCGGGTATTGGCTGGAATCGTCCTTTAGAGCAAATGTTAACAATCTTTCAAAATATTGTATGGGAAGTTCCTTTTTGGATTTTGGCCGGAATAATTCTATCTGTAAAAAAGGTAAAGTATAAAGCCAATAATGTTAGTCCATAAAGCCTGCTGCCCCCGATACAGTCTTCTTTCTTACGGGGCAGTGTTACGCTTGCCGCAAGATTGCTCATTTACGCCAGTAAACTACATTATTTTTGCATTTGAAGGTTCATCTCTTTAATTACGGTTTCGATCCGGTTCAGGCCTTCGTGGATTTCATTGATATCCAGCGCATAACTCAACCTGATCCGGTCAGGAGCCCCAAACCATTCCCCGAGATAAGTAATTACATTGTGCTTTTTATATAAGTTCCATACAAATTCCCCGGGTCTTTCTACTTTTGGAAATACATAAAATGCACCTTCCGGTTTCCATAAGTCAAATCCCAGGTCTTTTAATGCCTGGTAAATGAGGTTACGCCGGCTTAACCATGTCTTTTGTTGTTCAAAAATATAACTGTCCGGTACATACATGGCCTGTAAAGCCATATCCTGTCCTACCAAATTGGTGTTCATTGATGTGTGTGTTTTGATCTCAATGGCTTTGTCCACTATTTTCTGGTCTGCACTCCAGAGATATCCAACCCGGACACCACACATGGCATATGTTTTTGAAAATGAATTAATGGTGATTACATTATCTCCCTGGATATGATAATTCTCACGTTCATATATCAAATCTTTATATACCTCATCAGAGACAATATATATATTTTTCTCCTTTGTGATTTTTTCAATTTCTTTGAGGGTTTCAATTTCTTCAATACAACCTGTGGGATTGGATGGTGAATTGATCAATACAGCTGAGCATTCGTCAATTTTTTTATTGAAATCATCCATGTCAATTTTACCATCAATCAAATCAGTGTATACAGGTTCCATTCCTGCAAATTTCACAATATACGGATACGAATAATAATAAGGACGTGGAAGCATCACTTTTCCCGGTTCCATAGCACGGAAAATCAGATCAAGCGCTTCAGAGGCACCATTTGTAATGATGAAGTTATCTGCTGTTGATGCAGGGTATTCTTTTGATAATGCGTCTCTTAAATCCGCTTCACCCTGAATAAGTCCGTATCGCAGATCATTACGAATGTTGATGCCTTCAATAACTGTGGAAGGCGGGGGCAGGTCAGGCTGGCCCGAACCAAAGCTAATCACTCCATTGCCTTGTTTGCCAATGAAAATCGAAGGGCTTGTTAATTTTTGTGAATCTTCCATAATTATATATTTTTTAGATCAAGAATGATACAAAGGTATTTAATCTATTTTTTCTACCCAATTTAATAATGAAAAAAATAAAAGGTTCTACCATTTTAGCCTGCATTATTCATAAAAAATGGTACTACTGCAATTATTGTGGAAAAAGGATTATTAGAAGACAAGAAGTCTGAGGTCAGAAAAATCCTTGAAGTTTAAAATCAAACTATTCTGAGTATCCAGAATTCAGAATAGTTTGATTTTAATTTCAAGAACAATATTGGTATTATCTGTAATTTTAAATCTATCGTCTATCCGGTGGCCAATGATCCATACAATCTCGTTACCGGAACAAAGCAAAAAGGTTTTTTCTTTGTCTGCCAGGGAGAATTTGCTGTCTGTCATATAATCACTTAATTTTTTATGGTGTTGCATACCTAATGGCACAAAATAATCACCATGCTTCCATCTGCGGATAATCAGAGGATAAATGAGTTTTTCCTGGTCTATCCAGGCGATTTTTTCATTTTGAGGAATTTTATGATTGACAGAATATGAAAATGATTTGAATGTAAGTGGTACAGGTTCATCAATTGAATGTATGCCTTCATTCACATATACATGATCAGTATTGTTTTCATTACGTGGAGTGATGATCAATTCATCCCTGTCTTTTACAAGCCTGTGGGTGTTTGAAAATAATTGCTTCCCCGGCTGATGGTTTAATATTTCTAAAAGAATATTCACGTGGTCACGGGTAAAACCAAAATCTTTTAATAATTCAAATGCATATAGTTGTATAGGCGACAATTGCCTGAGACGAGGGATGGAGATGGTGGCATTGCCTTGTTGGAATGTTACCAGTTCATTTTTTATTTTATTGACAGAAGATAAGAATACCTCTTCAACATCAGCAAAATGCCTGATGTTTTCCTTCATGGTGGATTTAAACCCGGGATTCAATTCTTCAAAAAGAGGGATAATCTGATGCCGTATTTTATTGCGGACATACTGAACAGATGAATTGCTGGAATCTTCCTTGTATTGAATGTTGTTTTGTTGGCAATGATTTAATACTTGTTCTCTTGAAGCAAAAAGGACAGGACGGATGATATGTCTTTCAACCGGTTTGATTCCGCTGATCCCCCGGATGCCTGTACCTCGTGTGATATTGATAAAAAACGTTTCTGCCACATCATCGCTGTTGTGCCCGATGGCTATATAATCATAATTATTTTCACTTCGGATGTGTTCAAACCAATCATATCTTAGCTCTCTTGCTGCCATCTGGATTGAGATATCATGTTCCCGGGCATAGGTACGGGTGTCAAATGAAATCTTATAATAAGGAAATCCATAGTGTGCCGCCAGTTGTTGTACAAATAATTCATCCTGATCCGACTCTTCACCTCTCAATTGAAAATTACAGTGTGCAATCCCGCAGGATATATTTGACTGATAAAACAGGTTGGCCATGACGACTGAATCTACCCCGGCGCTGACGGCCAGTAAAATAGTGTCAGTTTTGTTAATTTTTAATGTATTATCAAGATAATGTTTAAATGCTTCGATCATAATTCGTGGTTAAGCGTTTCTGTCATTGCTTGTGCTTTCAACAGGCACTCTTTGTATTCGTTTTCGGGGATTGAGTTAGCTGTAATAGCTCCGCCAACATGAAATGATAAATATTTATTCACTTCGTTGTATAGAAAACTCCTGATGACTACATTAAAGTCGAAATCTCCTGAAGGAGTAAAATACCCGACTGCTCCCGAATAAAGCCCTCTCCTTGATGCTTCGTACCGTTCAATCAATTCCATGGCTCGTACCTTAGGCGCTCCTGTCATAGACCCCATGGGAAATGCATTTTTTATAATGTCGGCCGGGTGGTATTGAGAATCATGAATCGAAGAAACGGTTGATATCATTTGATGCACCTGTTTAAAGGTGTAAATCCCAAATAGTTCTTCAATTTTCACAGACCCCTTCCGTGCTGTTTTGGCTAAGTCGTTCCGCACCAGGTCAACGATCATCACATTTTCTGCCCGTTCTTTCGGATCATTCAGCAATTGTTGTTTTAACCGTTCATCTTCCCGGAATGTTGTTCCCCTTTGTATAGTTCCTTTAATGGGTTGGGAAATAATGCTTGTTCCTGTCTTCTTTAAAAAGCGTTCAGGACTTGCAGAGATAAGATATTGTTGATTCAATTTATAATAACATGAAAAAGGCGTTGGAGAGATGTTTTTTAATTTTAAATACAATACAAGGGGATCAATGATCGCAGGTGTTGAATAGAATTCCTGGCAGAAATTCATTTCAAAAATGTCTCCCCGGTAGATGTGTTTTAAGATTTGCTTTACTGTATCCAGGTATGCTTTTTTGGTTAGCTTAGGTGTTACAGGTATGCCGGGAGTATGTCCGGCATTGGTTTTTGTTTCATCCCGGATGGCTTTGTATAATGCTTCAACGCATTGTTCGGCATCATGGCCCGGATGATATTGGAGTGTTAACATACCTTCCCGGATGAAGATAAGATAGCGCGGACAAAAAAAATGCATCAATGGCATGTTGATATGATCCGGGTTATTAGAGGTTAAAAGTTCTGTTTCGTTTTTAACATCATACGATATAAATCCCAATACCCAATCATCAGTTGTGTTTAAATAGGATTTTAAAGAATCAAAAGTAGTATCTTTTAATGTTGTTACAGGATCAGCGCCTATCAGGCATTCAAACGTGTTGTAACCAGATTTATATTGGTTGTTGTCAAGGTATACTGAGACGTCAAATGCTGAAGCCCAGTAAAGAACCCGTTCTTTGATGGTGTTAACCTTTTGATGAATTGGGAATTGAAGTGTCTTTCGCATGGTCATATCATTATACTGAACAAAGTTATTGATAATGATTTAAATTTCTATTAAAAACGGATAAATAAAATTTCAAAAAGTAAGACACCCTGATTTCAGTTCAATGATCGATTTATTTTTTTATTTGGTTGATATACCACTGTATAATGATTGTATTAAAGCCAGAAATACTTACTTTAACCTTTTTTTTCTTTTGTTTTAAATCTTTTTTAAATTCGTTTGTTATGTTGTAATAAAAATTCCAATCATGTTTTATCAATATTTTTTCAATAATTAACCCGGGCATCATCTTTTTGAATAAATTCTTAATTTTTTGGATTTTAATTGTTAATTGTGAAGGTTGTAATTCATTTTTAAAATTTAGTTTATGTTTTTCAAAAAAACAATTTGTTAATAAATCATCATAAAAAGTCTTATCTTTTTTAAAATTATAAGGTACATGGGCAAAAAAATCGAGTATATTACGATCATAAAACGGAAGCCTGTATTGGTATCCAAAAAAATTAAATACTCTGCAAGAATTTATAATGAATTTAGCTAACTTTTCTTTGTAATCCCAATTCTCATATATACTATAGGGCAAAGCGCCTTGTTTGTATTCTAATGAGATGTCTTTTTTGATGTTTGAAAGGGATAAATTTTTAAAATCTTTTTTTTGCGTGTTATAAATGAATTTATCATGATATATTTTGTGAGCCAATTGATTGAGAGAGTAATAAGGTTTTACAAAGTGTTTATTCAATTGGCTGCCTCCCAAAGCATCACCTGAATGTCCCGGAATAAACACAGAATCAGATGGTATTAAATGATGAGTGGCCAAATATTTTATGGCAAAAAAATCCTGCATAAAAAACATAGAAGCTCCCTCTGCTGCATAAGGGTAATAATCATTAAACAATGCATCTTCTAAAAAATGATCAATTAATTGTTGGTTGTATGGGATAAAAATCCATTGAAATCCAAGTATATGTGCAACTTTTTTAGAAATAGCGATTTCATTGTTCCCGGTTCTTCCGAAAGTAAAACAAATAACGTTATTGTATCCTGCATTTTTTAACATTACTGCAATTAATCTGGAATCATATCCACCACTCAAAGGAATTACAGCAGTTTTATTTTCTAATGTTCGAACAAGCCTTTCCGAACAATTGTTTAATAAGTGTCTGGCTTTTGAAAATAATTGATTATATTCAATATTTACTGGTTTACAAATGCTGTAGCGATGATATTCTAAAGCAGTGATTTGGCCATTAATGTAAGACAATATTTCACCTGCTCTTACTTGATATATATCTTGGAATAAGGTATTGTTTCCGGTTACAAAACCGGTACATAAAAACTCACTAACACTTTCATTCCTTATTTTTTTATCCGTATCTGATAAGAAATGAGTTAAACGATTTGCTGAATCCGAAACGATCAAGTCATTGGTGTTTAATAAATAAAACAGAGGATAGTGCCTGGCATGATCAATGGCGAATATAACTCCCTGATGAACACGGATTATAACACTGAACTGTCCATGTGCAGTTGTAAGAAGTTGCTTTAATTCATTTATATGATTAACACTATTAAAAAAATTACATAAATCATTACCTTTAAATAATTTTTCATTTTTATCAAAAAGAAAACCTTTAACATAAATATTTTCTTTTTGATACCATTGATTTGCTTTGTTGTCTGTTAATATTATTTTAATCACCCAGGTATTCTTTATAAATATTAATTATTTGGTTTGCCACGTACCGTTTATTGTAATGATTTATTGCTTCTTCTCTGATGTTGATTGGATTATAGTTTTTATAAGAAAGATATATTTTTTTCATTGCATTTTTTAATGAATCCACGTTTTCATTTTCAGCCAGGATTCCATTATTTGGTTTGATTATATATTCGGGGCCACCGGACTTGGTACCTATTACCGGTAATCCTGTTGATAATGCCTCTATGAATACAACGCCAAATGCTTCAAATCTGCTTGGCAAAACAAATACATTGGATTGATGCATGTGTTTTTTAACTTCATATTTATTTAAACTTCCGGTAAATAAAACGTTATTTTCTAAATTTTCTTTTTTGACTTGATTCAACAGCGTGTTATACATACTCCCTTTACCCCCGATAATCAAAAATGAGTTCGGCTGAACATGATTATTGAATTTTTTAAAAGCTTTAATTAATATATCCATTCCTTTTACATATTCTAAAACTCCTAAAGAAAAAAAGGTGAATGGATGTTGATTTCGTTCTTTTATTGGTAATGTGAAGAAACAAGTATCAGTCATGTTCGGGATGGATATCATTTTTTGGGCAGAAGGAGGGTGAAAAGATGACAAAGAATCTTTTAATATATCACTAACAAGAATAATGCGCTGGCTTAATTGAAGTGCTTTTTTTATTTTAGGAGCATAAAATGATTTTAAAAAAATGGATTTAGCTTTAGGATGATTTACAAATCTACTTCTATGCTCTGTAATTATAAAAGGGACACCGTATTGTTCACTGATAATTGATGCAGCATACCCAGCCCATATTGTTGAATGAGCATGAATTATATCCGGTTTTCCATATTTGTTTTCATATTTTAAATATTGACGAATGACTTTTTTTACCCAATATTTGATATTTAATTTTTCGTTTTTTGGAATCTTTCGGTAGTAGCTATATATAACACGAATATTAGGATGATTATCAGTTAAATATTTAGGAAACAAATACCGAAATTTATGATGCCGGACATCCAGGGTAATAACTGCTAGTATATCAACATGTATGCCTTCTTGTGCAATGGCAGTAGCTTGTTCTATGAAAAAATTACCTCTTTCAGGAAACCATGAAGGCAAAGACAAAATCTTTATCTTAGGTTTCTTTTTTTCAAAATCTTTAGGATGGTATGGTTGCATATTCAAGTATTTTTTTTGGAATAAAAGAGTAAATAATTAATAATTATAATATTAAATACCACCCCGGTTAAGCTAAAAAATAAAATAGCATAATATGCATCATTTAATAAAATATATCCGGAATAAAGAGCTAAAAATCGTAATAAAAGAATGCCTGTGTCAAAGAATATGATTTTTTTTTGAAGATTTAAAATTGCAATTACAAACCCTGAGGGAGCATTGACAAACCCCAAGAAAACCCATGGCATAATTGCCTGGGCATATTTTCCTGCTATTTTCCAGTCAGCGCCGAAAAAAAACTCAATTAGTTCCGGGATAAAAACAAATAACAGGATGAACGGAATAATTCCATATTTAAATAACCTGAAATATGTTTTTTTTAAATATGGATAAAAATGATTTGTTGTGTTATAACACTCATTTGCTTCTTGATAAAAAACCTGGCTAAATGACTTACCGATTAGAGAAAAGGGTGTTGAAATAGTACGATGAGCCAATCCATAATAACCTGCATATATAATACCAAAAAACTTAGTTAATAAGAAAAATGGCAGATGGTTAGAGAGCCTGTTTAAAACGCTGATGAGTGTATAAAATGTTGGAAAATCTTTGTATTTTTTTCCTATGCTTAGCAGTGTTTTCAATGTTATATGAACAGACCGTGAACGGATATTTCCATATTTTAAACTCAAGTATAATGTATACAAGAATCCTGAAAATTGTCCAACTATTAAACCAATAATCAATCCAATTTTTAACATACCAATAAAACCAAACAAAATATGAATGACTGCTGTTACAGATGTTTTAATGATTCGTCCGGCAGAAATATATTTATATTGCTTATTACGATTAAAAAAATAAAAGCATACCTCTGAAACACCTAATAATAAAACAGAAAGTGGAACTAAATATAAGAATAATCCAATGTCTTTTTCTCCCAGTAACCCAATTAGCTTATCATAAAAAACCACAATGATAAGCTCTGCAAAAAAGGCAAAAAGGAAAGTAACAATAAGCCCCAGTACGAAAATTAAAATAGCATCATCTTTTTTCTTGGGGAGTACAATCGCCAATTCATATTTTAGCGTTGAAATGCTCCCTAAAGTCACTCCTATTGCCGAATATAAAAAGAAGATACCAAAAGAACTTTCGGGGTAAAGCCGGGATAAAATGATCATAGAAAGCAAAGGGATGGCTTGGGCAATAGATGAACCGGAAAAAAGAATGAAAACATTTTGAATGAAAATGTTTTTTTTTGCTTTTTGAATTCGGGTTTTTAAAAAATTAAATTTAATCATCTATTATCAAAACCTTATGACACATCTTCACGCAATTGTATAAAGTCAATTTCTGTGGGTTTATCGTTTTTTACAAGTTTGCCATTTTCACATTTCAGTACACCTTCAGGAAATTCTTTTAATAGATTGTAATTATGAGTTGCTACAATCACTGTTTTTCCATTGTTTTTAATATCAAACAGAATATTCATGATATTTGAAGATGTTTCGGGGTCAAGGTTTCCAGTAGGTTCATCAGCAAGAATAAGATCAGGGTCATTTAACAATGCCCGGGCAATCACAACACGCTGTTGTTCTCCCCCCGAAAGTTCATGCGGCATTTTATACCCTTTGCGGTTCATCCCTACTCTTGTTAATACAAATTCTATACGCTCATCAATCTCTTTCTTATGCTTCCATCCCGTAGCATGAAGAACAAAAGAGAGATTGTTATAAACAGACCTGTCTGTCAACAATTGAAAATCCTGGAATATAATACCTAACTTTCTTCTTAAATAGGGAATGTCTTTCTTTTTTAACCGGTGAAGACTATACCCGGAAACATATCCTTCGCCTTTCTTTAATGGAATTTCAGCATTGATGGTTTTAATGAGACTGGTCTTGCCGGTACCAACCTTGCCTATAATATAATAAAAATCGCCCTGGTAAATGGTTAAATTTACATCCGAAAGAATTAAATTATATTTTTGATAAATATCTACATTTATTAATTCTATAATCTTTTCGTTCGTGCTTTGATTTATCATGGTGTTTTATTTATCTTTGTAAATACGAAAACTGTATCATTCATTTGAAATATAGTAAAACCTGTAAAATCACAGGCTGAATATGAACAGACAATATTAATCATTTGTCAATGAATTTCAAAAATAACATATTATTAATAATTAACATACGTTTGTTAATTATTAATATTATCAAAATACATTTTTCATTTCAATAATACCTATTTTTATGGTTTTATTTATAAGTATAAATTATTGATATATGGCCAAATACTTTAAAGTTTCATTATTGTTGTTGCCATTACTGTTTTTTTCGGTTTCAGGAACTGCACAAAAAACGCCTGTTCATTCATCTGTTGAAAATAAATACCAGGATGCAGTTGATTTGTTTGATAAAGAACAATACGGGGCTGCCAGGGAAATGTTTGCAGACATCATTAAGCACAGTACGGAAGACCGTGTATTAATGAAAATTAATTCAGAATATTACCATGCATTATGCGCTGCCAGGCTTTTTAATAATGATGCTGAATACCTGATTAATCAATTCATTCAACAACATCCCGAAAGCCAACGAATCACCCATGCTCAATTTGAAATGGCTGATTACCATTACAGAAATGACAGTTTCAGCCTGGCCATTAAATGGTTTGATACAATAGATGTTCCCTCCCTTTATGAAGAAGAACAATTCGAGTATTATTTTAAGCTTGGTTATGCATATTTTAAAACAGAACATTTTGATGAAGCCAGGGTTGCATTTTTTGAAATAATGGATAAAGATACCAAATACGCATCGCCTGCTACATATTATTATGCACATATCGCGTATGAACAAAATAATCACCAAACAGCCCTGAATGGCTTCAAAAAGCTTACAGATGATGCGACCTTCTCACCCATAGCCCCGTATTATATTATACAGATACTTTATCTTCAACACAAATTCGATGAGATCATAGACTTTACTGTTCCTTTGATAGATTCTGTTGAACTTCGTCGAAAAGACGAGATATTCAGAATATTGGGAGAGGCTTATTACAATACAGAACAATACGACACCGCCATTATTTACCTGCATAAATATATTGAAGAGACCGATGAGATCACGTATAATGATAAATATCATCTTGCATATGCTTTTTATCGGGTTGGACGATATGAAGAGGCCGCAAGCCTGTTTAAAGAAGTGGCAAACCAGGAAAACAAAATGAGCCAAAATGCACTGTATCATTTGGGCGACTGTTATATTAAACTCGGACAAAAACGGGAAGCCCGGCTTGCCTTTTCATCTGCTTCATCAATGGATTACGATTCTGTCATAAAGCGCGAAGCCATGTTCAATTATGCGCAGGTAACATTTGACATGTCTTATTCTCCATTTAATGATGCCATTAAAGCATTGAATAAATACATTGAGGTGTATCCTGGTTCTGATAATATCAATAAAGCTTACAAGTATCTTGTAATGGCCTACCTTAACACGAGAAATTATAAAGATGCATTTGCTTCTCTTCAACAAATAGATGCCATCAAAGACGATGAACTTAAAAAAGCATACCAGCGAATCGCTTATTTCAGGGGGCTTGAGTTGTATAATAACTTAGAATTCAAAGATGCTATTGATTTATTTGACAAATCATTACAATATTCATCATTCAACAGGGATATCAAGGTAAAAGCCTATTACTGGAAAGCAGAAGCATTATACAGGCTGGAAAACTACACCGATGCTATTGATAATTATAAGACATACATAAATTCCCTCGGTGCATTCCGTATGAAATATTACAATGAAGCACATTATGGAACCGGTTATGCTTATTTTAAGATTGAAGAATATGAGTCTGCTTCTACTTTTTTCAGAAAGTATGTCAACTTAATGGAACAAGAAACAAAAAAAACAGCAGATGCCTACAATCGAATTGGCGACTGTTTTTTTATGAATAGAGAATATTGGAGAGCAGTGGATTTTTACACCAAAGCCATCCGGGTAAATTTAATTGACCAGGATTATGCCCTGTTCCAAAAAGGGTTTTCATATGGTTTGATGAATAAATATGAAGAAAAAACAAAGGTATTGAATCAGATGTTACAGGAGCATCCCAATTCTGCTTATTATGACGATGCACTTTATGAAGGTGGAAAAGCGTATGTAGAAATGAATAATTTAGACTCTGCAATCAGCAGGTTCACCCAATTGGCAAATAAATACCCCAAGAGCAACTATACTGTCGAAACACTGGTGCAACTCGGATTGATTTATTACAATAAGGATGAAAACAAAAAAGCACTGGCGTATTATAAAAAAGTGATTGAAAACTACCCGAAAAGCAAAGAAACAGATAATGCCCTGACAGGTATTAAAAACATATACCTTGATATGTCGAATGCAGATGCATATTTTGAATATGTTGAAAACCTTGAAGGATTTGAGCCGGTTAGTGATGAGCGGAAAGATTCATTAAAATACAGCGCTGCAGAAAATGTCTACATGAAAGGAGAATGCAACCGTGCCATCCCATTATTCAATGATTACCTGGATGAATTTGAACACGGGAATTTTTTGCTTAATGCACATTATTATAAAGGCAGTTGCCATTTCCGCAATAATGAATATATGAAAGCATTGGAATCATTTGAATACATCATTTCCCAAAAACAAAACTTTTTTACCGAAGAAGCGCTCTTAAAAGCTGCACGCATTCACTATCAAAACAATAATTATAACAAAGCGCTTGAAAATTACCAAAAACTGGAAGATATTGCTAATGAAAAAAGCGTGGTCATGGAATCCAGGATTTATATTATGCGGTGCTATGCACATCTGAATAATTATGAAAAAACAATTGAAGCCGTTGAAACACTTTTAAATACTGATAAAGTGACAAAGGGTGTTGAGCGCGAAGCACGCTTTAAAAAAGCCATGGCATTTTATCACAAAGAAAAATGGGATGAAGCCATTGATGCTTTTGACCTTATTGTGCATGATGTAAAAAGCAACGAAGGGGCAGAAGCAAAATTCAGGATCGCGGAAATATATTATAAAAAAGGTGAATTAAAAGAAGCCAAAAAAGTAATCCTGGATTTTTCTGATAAAAATACACCTCATCAATACTGGCTTGCCAAAAGTTTTATCCTGCTCGCCGATATTTATGCTGAAGAAGAAAATGAGTTCCAGGCAATTCACACACTGAAAAGCATTATAAAAAATTATGATACACAAGATGACGGGATCATTGACACTGCACAACGCAAAAAAGAACAACTGGTTGAACAACAAGAAAATGAAGAGGACCTATGATTCAATATTTTTTAATATATACCTTATTCAAAATGCATAAAAAGGGGACATTCATTTTATCTTTTTTCATTTTATTGTTTTTTTGTGGCAATAGCATGGCACAAAAAGAAATCAAAAAAGAGGTAAGGGTGGTGAAATCATACCATCCTGCTGTATCAGATGCTTTTAAAATTAATGAACTGCCTGATTTAACAGACACTGTAACCATAAAATCAGATGTAAATTACTCCATTCCCCCAAGGGAAATATCAATGCCTTACGAAATAGGACAGATCAAAGCAGCACGGATGCTGGGCGAGCCATTATCCGAACTATATAAAAATCACGTTCGGGTGGGCATGGGAAATTATGTTAAACCCATGATCAGTTTTCGCCATAACACTCTTAGATCAAGAGAACACATGTGGGGAACATACCTTAAACATGAATCCTCAATGGGTAAAGTAAAACTGAATGATGATACCAAATCATATGCAGGGTATCATGACAGCAGGATCAATGTATATGGCAAAAAGATATGGAACAACGTGGCTGGTAAGGCAGACATTGATTTTAATAATAATACTCGCCATTTTTATGGATTTGATCCGCTGGATACCATCCTCACCAAAGATGACATCCGGGATGACCACCGGCAGAACTTTCTGGATTTCTCTACAACCCTTCATTTGCATTCACTAAACATTGATACAAACAAATTTAATTATTCCATAGACGGTGGTTTTCTCTATCTTCTGGATGCTTACAAACATTCAGAAAGCACACTGTCATTTAACGGGTCGCTTAACAAAAACATTGGTGCAAACAGATTTGGTATACATACTGAATACAGCAAATATTTCAGGAACGATACAACAGATTATTCCCATTTTTCTGCCCGGCCATTTATTGAGAGAACAAATGAGGATTGGCATGTAACAGCAGGAGTCAATATCACGGCATTCACAACCGGCAACAATACAAAAACATATTTTTATCCGGCCGGCCGGATAACGTTTAATATACTCGACCATTTCATAGATCCTTATATTGGTGTTGAGGGAGGAGTTGTCGCCAATGATTATTATAGTATCACCAGGGAAAACCCTTTTGTAACACCCGGCATTTTAGTAAGGCCGACCGAACACCAATTACATTTATACGGAGGAATCAAAGGAAATTTCAGTTCCAGGATAAGTTATAATCTTAGCATGCATTATTCCGTGATCAATAACATGTATTTTTATGTGAATGATTACAGTGATTCGATCGGGAACAGGTTTAATGTGATATATGACAAGGCAGACGTGGAATTGATGAAATATCACGGAGAGATCACTTACCAGGCTGCGGAAAACCTTTCGTTTTATATACAGGGAGATATATATAATTATACTCTTGTGGAACTTGAAAAACCCTGGCATAAGCCTTCGCACAGAATCACACTGGCCGGGAGATATAATATACAAGACAAAATAATGCTTAATGCAGAGATTATCGGTATTGGCAAAACATTTGCCATGCCTGAACAGGCTGACCAATCCCCCGTTGAACTGGAAGGCACTACAGATGTCAACCTTGACATAGAGTACAGGTATTCAAAAGTGTTATCCGGTTTTCTCGAGATCAACAACATGTTTGCTAAACGCTATTTTCCCTATCACCTGTATCCCACACAACAGTTTAACCTGATGCTGGGTATATATTATACACTATAATACAAAGTATATAAAAATATCTTTAAACTCAACAACTTAGTAACTTAAAAACTTAAAAACTTAGTAACTTAGTAACTTAAAAACTTAGTAACTTAAAAACTTAGTAAGTAACTTAACAACAAAAAGATGAAGAAAAAAGTACACGAAAACGGGTGCAATGCAGTCTATGGCATAGGCTTCATTGGTGCAGTTGTTTATTATATTGCCCATGCAACAAGCTTTTGGATGGGCGTGCTCGGGTTTTTAAAAGCCATTGTATGGCCCGCTATTTTAGTGTATGAAGCACTGAAAAATTTGGGGGCATGAGAGGCGGAAGATAAAGGTTTTTTCCTGGTTTATCGAAGAAATTATGAATGAGCAATAAATAATCTATTTATTGCTTGCTTCTTTAACCAATTCTTCCAAAGATTTTGATCTTTTTTCCAATACCCACTTGCATTTTCTAAAAGGTGCAGTCCATCCACTCCAGGTAAGAGGATCGCCTTTATAATCATATGTATTATAGCTTGGGGTTGTAGTTTCATCAAATGTCCAGACCATGTAATCAGGATCATCTTCGTCAACTTCAATTTTTACATCATAAAATTTGTGGTGTACAACTGTCTTCATCCATTCTTCATTGATATTAAAAATACTTAAAAGATCTTCCAGGCTTTTACTCCCACCTATTCCTTCTAATTTCATTTCCAATGTGAATCGATCAAATACCCTGTCATCTTTAGTGAAATAGTCTCCACCATTAAAACTTAAATTTGCATAATTAAACACCTGGTCTACAATCGAAGATATTTGAGTCCATTTACTATCACCATAGACTAAATATGTAACCAAAGGGCCTGCAGTTGATATAACCGTACCATCACTACTTAAATGAATTCCAGAATACAAAACCGTTGTTTTATCTGTAATTGTATCATCTGCTTCAAGGTCATACGCTTCTGTGATTTCCCATACACCTTGCATTAATTCCCTTGTAGGCGTTGGTTTTTCTTCTTCCAATTCACACGTGCTAAAGCCAATTGCAAATGCAATGCATACGAAGCCAATTATTATTTTATTCATTGTAATGTATTTTTATATGTTATTCTAAAAAATGTATTGCATCTCAATGTACGGAAAAAATGGATAAATAGTTGCCAAAAAATATTTTTTTTGACAAATGGGCATACCAATGCCATATAGTGGCCAACCTTATTCAGGCATCAACAAGAGGTCAGAGGTCAGCAAAATCATAGAAGCTTATAATAAAACTATTATCTCACTTTTTTAATAAAATTTTCGGGTTTAATCAAAAGATATCCTTATGCGGCCATCAATACCCTCACTCCCCAACACAACAAAACCGTCATTGGTAAGGCTCTGCCTGAAGCAATCTTTCAGATTAATCACTGGCGTTGATTAACACGTGCTATTCAGGAGCGGGAGTATTTTGTAAAAGATTGCTTCGTTCCATTTCATTTCGCTCGCAATGATATCTCCGTGGGGGGGCGGAATTAATCTATGATTGTATCAGCCAAATCCTTTCAATTGATTTTATATAAATCCATGAAAACAAAAAGAATAATTTTGACGTTATTGATTGTATTTGCATATTTAATTATGAAAGCCCCTCTTGTAATGAAGGTGATGGTTCAACCTCTCAAACAATTGCGGCAGGAACATTAAAAGCTACAAGACAACAATCAGATTTTTCATTATTGGAATTTTCCCATAAGCCACTTTCTTCTTGGAACCCCCATTATGCTGGTTGGGATAACAGAAATATAACAAAGAATAATGTATTAAAAAACATTGTTCCGGAACATGAATCTAAAAACTTTGATTTTAAAGTTTATCCAAATCCAAATTCTGGCAATTTTAAAATAGAAGTACAAGCAAAAGAAACTTTTCCGTATTCTTTAAAAATTATCAATCCAGCTGGAAGTCTTGTATATAAGATTAAGGAACTTAATGTAGATAAAATAGAAGTAAATAAATCGGGATTACCTTCTGATGTTTATTACATAAGGTTAAATAATGGTAAAAGTGTTATTGCAAAAAAAATTATTAGTCATGAATCAAAAAAATATTAGTCATGAATACAAAAAGAATCCATCAATTATTCATATTTATTGTAATTTTTCCGCTCTTAGCTTTTAGTTGCGAGAAGGAAAGTAATAATGATTTATCAAATAAAGAAACTGAAGCACAAATTATTGACTTTATACCTGAAAAATGTTACTGTTGTTGGGGATGGGTAATAAAAATAAAAAATGACACGATTAAAGCTGATAGTTTGCCCAATCCAGATTTGATTGGATATTCTATTGAAGAACCAATCAGTGTTATAATAAATATTGGCGATAAAAAAACTGACTGTTCTACTTACAGTGTTTATAAAAATAAATTTGATTTTTACGAGATTAAAAAATTAAAAGTTAATGATTAAATGGTCTACAGGAGCTGTACTATATGAAATAAATCATTTAAATGTTCCTCGGGTAAACCTTAACCAAACCGGACTTAATCCCGGTGTTTATTATATCAGGATTATTCATGGTAACGATACCGTAATTAAAAAAATAGCTATTCAATAGTAATTTTTAAACTATATATATGGATTTCAGGAAGTTATTTATCAAAGAGCACTGGCTATTGAATTAAAAATACATGGTTTGTCGTTTGAACGGGAAAAAGAGATGCCCATATTTTATCAAGGACATAATATTGGAACCCGCTAATTTGGGTTTAGCTTACGCTGAACTCCTCCTTAGTCATCGGTTGCAACCCAAATCTTTAACACCAATAAAACTTTTAACTTAGGGCTTGCAGTCTGGTAATCAAGAATAATAAACTTTAAATAACCTCATGAATTTTGCTTGTTTCCATTGGTTGGATACCTTTTCATAAACCAGGTATTAAATGGTTGGCCTTCCAGTTTCTCTTTATGGTAGGTTTGAAAGCCATAATGTTCATAAACATTTTTATTTTTACGAATTGTAGTTTCAAGGTAAATAGGCAAATTCTCTTTGTATGACAATTTATAAATGCCTTTTTGAAGGCCTTTTGCCCCTCCACTGCCTTTTCCTTTATCTGATGCGGCAAACAACCAAAAGTATAAATAATTCGAAGAGGGTTTGAGTGCTTTCAGCCGCTTTTGTCTTTTAAAGATTTTAAAAATATTTGAAAATCCGGCTACATTTTTAAGGAATTTGAATTTTAAACAAATATTTTTAAAAAGATTGATCTGGTTATTTTTTTTATAACAAATGGCCACAGCTTCGTTATCCTCTGATAGATATATCCCTTTCTTGGCATATCCAATTTCAAATATATATTCTGCCAATGATTTTAATGATTTGGTTTTCTTATGGTTATTGTTGCTGATCCAATTGAATGTATTATTGTCATTGAATGATTCTTCACTAATCTAAATAACCCTGTCTTTATCTTTATATATAGCTTATTTCATTTAAAATTTTCCTTTTTCAAACAATATTTCTCCTAAAATACAATCAAAGTCCTGAAATTTATTTAAAGAGTTAGCTGTTAAAACATGAAGCCATATTTAATAAATATATTGGAATGGTTTTTGTTTTTGTAAATTAAGAATAAAACAAATAGTGTCCGTCTGGAAAAGCCGGGTGTGTAAAAATAATAAAAATTCATGAAAACATTATTAACTATAGATATGCAGAATGATTTTCTTCCTGGTGGTGCGTTAGCAGTTCCGGAAGGAGATGATGTAATATCGGTTATAAATAATTTACAGGAAAAATTTGACTTGGTAATAGCAACCCAGGATTGGCACCCTGAAAGACATGGGAGTTTTGCATCTGTGCATGAGGGAAAGAAACCAATGGATAAAACAGAGTTGAACGGGCTCGAACAGGTTTTATGGCCGGATCACTGCGTACAGGGAACAAAAGGAGCAGAATATACTGATAAACTGAATACGAAAAGAATTGAAGCAATTTTTAGAAAAGGCATGGAACATGGGATTGATAGTTATAGTGGCTTTTATGATAACGGACATAAAAAATCAACAGGATTGGCAGACTATCTGAGAGGAAGAAATGTGGGCGAACTTTATGTAGTTGGTTTGGCAGGAGATGTATGTGTGAATTATACCATTCTTGATGCTGTGAAAGAGGGATTTAAAACATATTTGATCATTGATGGTACCAAGCCGGTGAATAAAGATGGCTTTGAAGCAGTGGTTGAGAACATGAAACAAAAAGGGGCTTCAATCATTCAATCAGGTGATGTGTGAAATTGTTTTCAATGAATTCGTAATAAAAATGTTATATTGTTAGGTACTACTGCAATTTTAGTTGATAATTGACAAATAGTGGTCAACCTTATTCAGGCATCAACACCTACCAATGACGTATTTCATTAAATCATTCATATTGAGATATATGCAAATTAAG
>CAYMKE010000008.1:0-27157 GCA_964390955.1 uncultured Bacteroidales bacterium
CTCTGACAGGTCTGGCAGCCATGTTAAAACCTGACAGCGCCGGCAGGCCTGTCAGCGTTTGGAAAGAAATGAAAATGTTATTTTATTGACACAATGCATTTATTTAGAGCATAATATAAAGCGCATTAGATGAACTTTGTTTTATATCATTTACCATCAAGCAAATAGGTGATATCAAGAGTATTACTGATTTTTTTGAGTGATATTTAGTATGCTAAATTTTGTTCAATAACGAAGAAGTTGGACTTTAAAGAGCAGACACTAAATAGTTTACCCTATTACCAGAAAATTTTCTCCTTCATTATATCTATGGTTTGTAAGGTATTTTCTCACTTCTTCTCTAACTCCACGTTTTGCAATATAAGAGAGAATAAAATGGTTACCGGCAGGTGGAAGTTCTTCAATGGATTTAATATTTGTCTTTCTACCCGGTTTAATATCCACAAAAAAATCTATGGATATATTCATTTTTTCAAGAATCCTGGCTCTTCTTCTCGCGGTTCTACCAGCCCCGAACACAACAACATGGGGATGAAACCGGTTATGTTTAGCAAGGTATTTAACCAGGTAAACAGACTTCATATCGTAAAAGGCTTTTCTGCTGTAACGGGGGTCATTTCTGGTAAGCCTCTCAGAATGATCATGCCATTCAATTAAAACGTCAGGTATTTTAGCAAAAAAAACCCCATGATGCATCCATCTCAGCCATAATTCATAATCTTCCGGGAAATCACCATGTGCATAGCCACCATATTTCTCAATAAGTTTTTTTCTGAACATCACAGACGGATGGATTATTGGTGTTTCAATAAATCTATTCAAGCTGATTTGAGATGGTGTAATTAACGAATTATTCCATCTCACAAAATGCTCCATGCCCTGAGATTGATTCAGTGTAGAAACATATTCTACATTCCCTGCAACTACTCCAATGTTTGGGTTTTTATTTAAATAATCAATCTGTTTTTTTAATCTGTAGGGTTTTGCAATATCATCTGCATCCATGCGTGCAATCAATCCTCCTTTTGATAAAGCTATACCTGTATTCAATGCATAGACAATCCCCCTTTGTGGTTCATTACATACAACAATCCGTTTATCTTTTTCCCGCCAAACTTCTGCAATCTCTTTACATATTCGGTTATTACCATTATTGATCAAAAGCAGTTCAAAATGTTCATACGTTTGTTCCAGTATACTTTTAATAGCTGATTCTAAAACAGCTTCTTCATCACAAAAAGGTAATATAACAGACAATTCAGGCATAAATATAAAAAGAAAAATAACTATTCAGCTTTTGGGAATTTAAGGATAAAAGTAGTGCCCTTGCCAATTTCAGACTCAACATAAATGGTTCCATTATTTTGTTCTGTAAATTCTTTACAGAGAATCAACCCCAGTCCTGTACCAACTTCCCCGGAAGTTCCGGTGTTTGCAACATGAGCATTTAAGTTAAATATTTTTTTCCGTGTCTGCTCATCCATACCAATACCTTTATCTATGACTTTTACAATGGCATACTGCGGTTCTTCTTCTACTTTTAGTTGTATATCTCCATTTGGATGAGAAAATTTGATTGCATTGTTTACAAGATTTCTGATAATAGTATTCACCATATCATAATCTGCATATGCCATTACATCATTTCCTGATGCATGCATTGATATTTCTTTATTTTTTGCCAAAATATCAAAAAATTTGATATTTGACTGAACAATGCTCATTAAATTGATTCGTTCGGGATTAAACTTTACTCTATTGGTATTGAGCCTTGACCATTGTAATAAATTCTCTAAAAGTTCATTTGCATTATCTGAGGCATTTTTCATAAGGTTGATAATCTCAATCTTTTGATCATAAGAATATTTATCAAATCTCCGGGCCAAAAGCGAGGCAAAATTGGATATTCCATAAAAAGGATTTTTCAGATCATGTGCAATGATAGAAAATAATTTGTCTTTTGTTGTGTTCAGTTTTTTTAATGAATCTTTCTGCGCTTCGAGTTCTTCTTCTTGTTTTCTAAGTTTTTCATTTTGTTTTTTAAGTTCTTCTTTTTGCATATCCAGATGCTTTGTCCTTTCCCTGACCAGTGCTTTTAATTTCTCATTCCAACGCTGCATATATCGGATCCTTGAAAAATAGAACAAGCCAGCGCCTCCTATTATCATAATGATAATAATAATCTGAAACCATAGGGTTTCCCAGAAAGGCGGAAGTACCCGTATTTTTATAGGTTTTGCTTCTTTCCATAATCCATGACTCCCTGAGGCTTTAACCTTAAGTGTATATGTACCGGAAGGAATATGTGAGAAAGTGATCCGGTTATTTTTTCCGGGATAATGCCAGTCTTCATCCATATCTTTAAGCTTATATGCATAATTAACTTCTTCTGAACGATAATCAAGTAAAGAATATTCACATGTAAAGATTGATTCATATTTATTTAATGTTATTGAATTACAGAGATGTAGAGGTTGTTTAACTGGCATTTTTTCTCCAAAAGAAACCGGTTTATTGCATATATAAAAACCTGTAAGATATAGTGGTGCTGTATCAGGAATAGTTAATAATTGTTCGGGTTTAAAAACATTGAAGCCTTGTTTTCCCCCAAAATAAAGCTCATGGCCATTTGTTTTTAAGCATGCATCTTTGTTAAATAGTGTGTTTCCAAAGTAATTCCAGGAGTCAAAAGTAATAAACCGATTATTTAAAATATTAAATTTCATAATACAATTATCGGTCCCGAGCCATAAATTTCCATTTTCGTCATTCAGTATGCTCTGTATGTTAATTTTCTGGCCAATTCCTTTTAATTGATAATGGTGAGATACTTTATGCTTGGTATCAAAGGCAAACAATCCTTTTTTAGTCCCTACCCATAGCGTATCCCCAACTAATTTACATGTATTTATCAATGAGAAAAAGTCGCCCCCATCTTCTGGATGCAAGCTATACCTTTTAAATTCCCTGGTATCTAGATCAAATTCAAATATATATTTTGACGAAGCCAGCCAAAGATTATTACTTTGTCCTTCATTAATAGAAATAATATCGTCATAGTCTTTTTTATCATATTTTGTAAGCCTGGGCGGATGAAAAGAAGTAAGGGTTTGGTTTTCATGGTCAAAAAGATATAAACCAAAGGTTGTGCCGATCCAAAAATGATCATACCGGTCAAAACACAATGAAAGTATATTATTGCTCATGTCTTGCATTGCATGATCATTTCCAAATAGATATTTTTTGATTTCTAAATTGTTTACATTAAATTTCACCAACCCATTAAATGTTCCCATCCACACATTTTGATCTTTCTTCTGAATGCAATGAATGGCCCCAAGCTCCGGCCAATGAAAATGTTTAAACGTATGTTGTATAGGATCGAACAGATCGAGGTATCCATTATTCATACCTATCCATATTTTATTATCATCTGCTGCACAGAAAGACATAATATCATTATGAGCCGGACTGTTTTGTTTTTTTTGATGAATGTAATGAGCCGTATTTCGAGGCTTTACAATATATTTGTTGATCCCATATTGTGTAGAACCAAGCCAAATAGTGTTATCGGAAGACTGAAAAATAACGTTCAAATCATCCCCTTTAAATTTGTTTTTTTGTTTAAAATCAGATTGTATGGTAGAAAAAGTTTTATTTTTTAAATTAAAAATATTCAACCCACCCATTTTGGTTGCAATCCATAATTGATTATATTCATCTATAAATAAATCTTTAATATTGTTTGATGACAATTTACCCGACGTATTTTGCAAGGTGTATGTGTTTGTAATTCGTTTATTGTCAGGGTTTAAACAATAAATCCCATGGCCATGGGTTCCAATCCATAAATTTCCTGTACTGTCTTCCTCTATATCAGAAACAGATATATCGGAGTAGGTTTGATCAGACAATAAAACCCTTTTAAACAAAACTCTTTCTCCTTTATGTATCATTAAATTAAGGCCTTTGAGAGTTCCTATCCATATACGCCCCTTCGAATCTTTAAAAACACTTTGTATGCGGTCATTATTTAAACTCAAAACATTACCTGCTTCCTGGTAATATGTATTGAATTGATTTGTTTGTGGGTCATACTTGTTTAACCCATAATTTGTTCCGATCCACAGATAATTATTTGTGTCTTCACATATATCAAGTATTGTGTTGTTGCTTAGTGTATTCTTTTTATGATGATGCCGCTGTAAACGCACAAACTTCTCTTTTTTGTGAATAAACTTACATAAACCATGATTGGTACCAATCCAGAATCTACCTGATTGATCTGAAAACACAACATTAATAGTATTTCCTGGAAGAGATGCTGAATTTTCGGGATCATGAATAAAATGTTTAAACCGGTTTCCATCATACCGGTTCAATCCATTAGCAGTACCAAACCAAATAAACCCAAACGTATCCTGGGCAATGCTTAATACAGTTTTATTTGACAGCCCGTCTGAAATACTAATGTTTTTAAATTCTCCAGGTTTAATTGCAAATGATGTTATTAAAAATAACTGGGTTAAAAAAAGAATAGAAATATATTTAATGTTGTTCATTTTTTAATATTTGAACCGTTAATCCTTATTCGCTTTACCTAATTTTATTGTGAATGTACTTCCTTCACCGGGCTGACTATCAATAAGAATTTCACCATGATTTTTAGTAATGAATTCTTTGCACAGGATCAATCCCAAACCGGATCCGATTTCTCCAGAAGTACCCTGCATTGATCGCTGACTGCTTAATTGAAAAAGGTTATCTTTTGTTTCTTTCTCCATGCCTATACCATTATCAGATATTCGGACTTCAGCTTCATTTTGGGTTTGCCTGGTTAAAATATTTATTTCACCACCAGATTTTGTAAATTTTATGGCATTGTTTATTATGTTACGAATCACAGTATTAATCATGTTCTTATCTGCATAAACATTCATTTCTCCTGGAGTATCTGCACGAATTTTAATGCTCTTTTTTTCAGCATTCACTTTAAAAAAATCTATATTTTTTTGAATTAAGGTATTAATATCAAATATTTCCGGGGTAAATTCAATATTACCTGATTGTGATTTTGACCATTGAAGTAAATTTTCGAGTAAATCAAAAGCACTTTTAGCAGATATTCTTATTAGTTCGATCATTTCGATCATTTCTTCTTTTGTTCCTGTATTAATATTATTTTTAAAAATATCAGCAAGATTAATGATCGCGTTGAAAGGATTTTTCAGGTCGTGGCCTATAATTGAAAAAAATTTATCTTTTGTATTATTAAGATTTTCCAATTCATCTCTTTGCGCCATAATTTCTTCTTTTTGTTGTTGAATTTCTTCCTGGCGCTCTTCTAATAAGGTATTTGTTTCCTGTAGATTTTCTGCTTGCTGTCTGATTTTATTTTCTGCTTTTTTTAATGTTGTGATGTCTCTTCCTATTCCAACAATACCTAATACTTTTCCTTTGGGGTTTTTAACAGGTGCTTTTGTGCTTGAAACAATAATATTATTTCCGTTTTCGTCTCTTGCCTGCTCTTCTCTTCCGATTAAAGGTTGGCCGCTTTTCATTATTTCCTGTTCATCTTTAAGATATTGATCTGCTAACTCCTTATCATAACAATCATGATCGGTTTTGCCAATCAACTCGTCAGGAGTATGCTTTTTTCCAAGCATGACTTCTGCAAGCTTCTGATTGGCAAGAATAAAACGGCTTTTAGTGTCTTTTATATAAATAAAATCAGGAAGATTATTAACAAGTGTTTTTAATTGATTTTCCTTAGCAAATAAATGTTCTTCAGTCTTTTTTTGAACATGTTCATCCTGATTAATAACTTTTTTTCTGTATATGTATAAAAATAAAAAAATATTCAGAATGACAAGTGCGATAAACAAAATAATAACTGAATTACTGCACCATAAATCACACTTCAATTGATCATCAATTGCAATATGTGATATTTTTTTATTTATTCCGAAACTTATTTCAGTAAATAAAAAAAATAATATAATGCATATAAAACTGATATTTTTCATTGGTTTATTACAAGAATTAACCATCATTGTAAATTCATACGTTGTAAGTAAAAAAAAGTTTGAATTAAACCATTTTCTTAGAAAACTTTTATAAATATTTTGCTAATTTATAAAAATAAATAGAATTAAACACATATGAATTTTCATGAAATCAGTACGTTAGATTGTATTAAACGTATATAGCGGAATAGCAATTAATTTAACCCGCATTATTCATATTCGTTAAAAATTTTATCCGTACTGTTAATTTATCTGGTTTCTTTATAAAATGAGTGTTGCGAATATTCAAAACAATGTCAATTCATTTTATTGCATCAGTTTATTCATCTGTTCATTCAATGTTTCTTCATTCATATAGCCACTCATTACATAAGGTTCCTGATCAAGCGGGATAAATAGAAAAGTAGGAATGCTTTGGACACGGAACAATGTTGCCAGTTCACGTTCATTATCCACATTGATTTTATACACATTGATTTCGTTTTTGTATTGGACGGCCAATTTTTTTAACACGGGAGCCATTTGCCTGCATGGGCCGCACCAGTCAGCATAAAATTCGATGAGGGCAGGTTCACTCCCCAGGTATTTCCAGTCATTATGTGCCTCATAATTAAAAATCAGGTTTTTAAACTGTTCTGCATTTAGATGCATTAATGCAGGTTGTGTGTTTGTGGACGGCTGTTGTTTTTTTTCCTGGAATTCTATTGTTTTCTCTTCTTTTGTAATAAGCAAAATACTTGCAATCCCAACTATTCCAATCAAAATCAAAAAAATAACCCCTTTTCGTTGAATCATGTTATATCAAGTTATGTTATATTAATAGTATTTATAACGAATAGTTTACAAATATCGTACCTAAGAAAAATATAAATATTTTGCATTATCAGGGTATGTTTTTTATGAATAGTACAAAGAGAATTAAATTATACCAATGATAATTGTTCTTCATACTCTTTATAATCAATATTATCAATTAATACAAAGCGGATCGTACGGATATAATCAAGATGAGGTATTTCATTTGTAACTGTATTGATAACTACCCTTGTTGCTTCTTTAAGAGGATAGCCGAAAGCGCCTGTGGAAATGGCCGGAAATGCAATGGAGCCAATTTTTTTTTCATCTGCAAGGCGAAGTGCATTCCGGTAACAATCAGCAAGGAGTTCGTCCTCCGGCTGATGAATTCCGAAGATAGGGCCTAAGCAATGGATTACATATTTATTTTGGAGATTATGTGCTCCGGTAATGACAGCCTCTCCTGTTCTTATAGGAGCCAAAGGACGGCATTCTTCTTCCAATCCGGGCCCTGCAGCACGATGAATGGCTCCTGCTACACCACCTCCGGGTTGTAATTCGGTATTTGCTGCATTCACTACAGCTGTCATGTCAGGTTGTTCAACAATATTACCTTCAATAGCTTCAATAATAATGTTTCCAATGTGTATTTCCATATTTTTTCTTGTTATAACCAAATTATTAAGTAATTTGATTTCAATTCAAATTTTATACCATCCTTTTTCTCTTCCAAAAAAAATATTTAATTTTACCTGGATTTTGGTGGATTTTTTCCATTTCAGGGAAAAACCTTAAAATGGGAATCACGTGAAAATCGTGAGCTGTCCCCGCAGCCGTAAGTTTCGAGTGTGATTCTGTACCTCTGGCCACTTTGGCAATGATGTCATGGGAAGGCTACAGAATTGGAACAAGCCGGAAGACCTGCCAAAGCAAAATCAAATCAAAGAAACTTCGGGAAAAAGTTTCGGGAATTAGTCATTGTAATTTCTAATTATTTTCCGGGGAATAATTGTAGCTGAAAGCAAGCAAGAGGTGCTTTGTTGAGAAACATTTCTATGCCAGGCAATATGCTTTCGTTTAACTTTACGGATTTATAATATTTTAACTGAAACGAAAAATGAATAAATTAATTCTATCCTTTTTTATTTTATTGTTTGCAGTTTCATGTAACCAGGGAAAGCAATACAATGAATCAACAAATAAGGAACTCCGGATCGTCTCCCTGGCCCCGTCTATTACCAAGCAGCTTGTGCAATTAGGATTGGATGATCAGGTTGTGGGCGCTACATCATTTTGTCCTGTAGAAAAAAAAAATAAAAATATTATTATTGGGAGCGCAACGGATGTGAATATGGAAAAAATTGTATTATTAAAACCTGATATTGTGCTTGCTTCGACATTGACAAAGCCCAAAACCATAAAGAAATTAAACATCACAGGTGCAACCATTGTTCAATTGGATAAAACATCATCTTTTGATGAAATATGCAATCAATTCCTGCAAATTGGAAAATTAACCAATAAAGAAGATGAAGCCAGGCAAATCATTTCAAAAGAAAAAAATAAGATTGACAGTATTCGTCAATTAGTTCCGGAACAAGAAGTCAAACCGGATGTTTTTTTTCAAATCGGAAAAAAACCTTTGTTTACAGTTATTCCAGGTTCTTATATGAATGATTTGATAACATTTGCAGGGATGAATAACATCGCGTATGATATGAAATATGGTACTATAAGCCGGGAAACAGTAATCACACGAGACCCTGATGTTATTTTTGTTGTTACAATGGGCATTACAGGTAGTGATGAAAAAGAAACCTGGGAATATTACAAGGATTTGAGCGCTGTCCGGGGAAAAAATGTGTTTGTCATAGATTCTGAACTTGCATGTACTCCAACCCCTACTACATTTAGAAAAACATTGGAAATAATGGTGCATCATATTTATCTGAAATAACGCCTATGCGAAAAAAATATATTCATTGGTTCATATTTACAGGATGCCTTTTGATTATCCTGATAATTTCTTCTTTACTGTCACTGACTTCTGGGATCATGGATATTGACATTACTGAGATTCCTGCTATTTTAAACGGACAGGGTGGGATGGAAGCCGTGATTTTAAAACAGATAAGACTTCCCAGGTTAATCCTGGGGTTTTCGGTGGGCGGTGCACTTAGTCTTGCTGGTTGTATATTACAGGGAATATACAGGAACCCATTGGTAGAACCTTATACGCTTGGAATATCAGGGGGGGCTGCTTTGGGTGTGGCGTTTGCTATTGTGTTAAATTTAAATGTTTTGTTTGGCTCATATATGCTTCCCCTGGCCGGTTTTTCAGGATCATTGATTACTATTTTCCTTGTCTATTCATTAGGAATGAGAAAAGGAAAAACGAACATCAACAGCATGCTGCTTATTGGTGTTATGATCAGTTTTATTGCGTCATCATCCATGATGTTTTTAATGTCATTGACAACTTCTGAGAACCTACACAGCATCATTTTTTGGATTATGGGCTCATTGGATGAACCCAACAGCTTATTATTGAAAATAGCATTTTATTCGGCCTTTTCCGGCCTCATTATTTCAATGTTATTTGCCCGGCCGTTAAATGCTTTGTCAATGGGAGAAGAAAAAGCCATGCATATAGGTATTAATTCAGTGATTTCCATCCGGGTGTTATTTATATTGGCATCCCTCTTAACCGGCATTTGTGTTTCTGTAGCTGGTGTTATCGGATTTGTAGGACTTGTTATTCCACATTTAATTCGCCTGGTTGCAGGACATGATTTCAGAATTTTGCTTCCGGGTGCTTTCCTTGGTGGTGGTGCTTTTCTGATTATTTGTGATATTATATCGCGTAGCGTTATGGCGCCAAGTGAATTGCCTATTGGTGTGATTACCGGTATGGTAGGTGGATTAACTTTTATTATTGTATTATCCAATTCTTATATGAAGTCAAAATTGAAATAAATATCATGCAAAGGATTTTTCAGGTAAATAATATATCATGTGGTTATCCCGGAGAATTTATGCTGCAGGATATCCGGTTTAAGATCAACAACGGAACATTTGCCGGAATCATCGGGCCGAACGGATCCGGGAAAACAACCCTGTTTAAAGGTATATCGGGAGAACTGGCGCTAAAAAGAGGATATGTAATGCTGAATGATAATGATGTATCGATCATGTCCAATAAACAAAAAGCACAACATATGGCTGTTGTTACGCAAACCCTTGAATTTTCAGATGTCCCGGTTGAAGATTATGTGTTAATGGGACGAATGCCCTATCGGAAGCGCTTTTATTTCTTTGAAACCAAAAAAGATTATGAGATAGCACATCATTATATGCAACTTACGGATATTTATCATTTAAAAGATAAAAATATGTCGCAGTTAAGCGGCGGAGAACAACAACTGGCTGATATTGCACGTGCATTGACGCAAGAACCGGAGTTATTATTACTTGATGAACCCACTTCGCATTTGGACATCACCCATCAGGTGCAAATACTAAACCTGATCCAACAATTGAACCACGACCTTGATTTAACTGTCCTGATGATTATCCATGATCTGAACCTGGCCGGTGAGTATTGTGATTATCTGTTGATGATGAATAAAGGAACTATTCATACTCACGGGCATCCAGAAGAAGTGTTGGATTATCAGAATATTGAAGATGTTTATAAAACCGTGGTGGTGACAAGGAAGAATCCTGTGTCTAAAAAACCTGCTATTTTCCTGGTCTCCCAAAAGGTGTTGAAGCAGAATATTGAACACAGTCATTAGAATTCTTTGAAATAATCATCCCCACAAGTGTCAATGAATTTGTCATGGTCTGGTACATCTAAATTTGTCAGTACAGATTAATTCAATTATTTTTACGTTTTTGTTAAAAACACTGAATCATGAAAAAAAATATTATAATTTATTTATTGTCAATCTTTTTGTATTTGTTGTTTGTGAATCCTGCTTATAACCAGGCACCTATAGATTTAAACAAGCCTTTGCCTTTCGATACCAGTCTGGTGTATGATTCCCTGGAAAATGGAATAAAGTATTACATCCGTCATAATGAAAAACCTAAAGAGCGGGTTAATATGCAGCTGGTAATTAAAGCCGGGTCTGTACAGGAGACTGAAAAGCAAAGAGGGCTTGCTCATTTTACTGAGCATATGTGTTTTAATGGGACAAAACGTTTTGAAGAACAAGAACTGGTAGATTTTCTCGAACAAATGGGCATTGATTTTGGCCCGGATTTGAATGCGTTTACCAGTTTGAATCTGACTGCATTTAAACTCCAGATACCAGCGGATAAACAGGGGTTAAAAGATACAGCTTTTATGGTACTCGAAGAATGGGCACATAATGTATCATTTGATAAAGAAGAAATTGATAAAGAACGTGGTGTGATTGTTGAAGAATGGAGGCTTGGACTGGGGCCCCGGGATCGTTTGTTTCGAAAAATGTTTCCGGTTATATTCCAGGGAAGCAAATATGCCGAGCGGCTTCCGATCGGCAAAATGGAGGTAGTTAAGAATTGTAAATACCAAACACTTACGGATTTTTATGATCAATGGTACAGGCCAGACCTGACAGGGGTCATTGTTGTTGGTGATATTTCTGAAACAGATGCAAAAGAAAAAATCAAAGAACATTTTGCCCATATCACTATGCCCAAAAATCCAAAAGAAAAAGAAATTTATGAGATTCCTAATATGAAACAAAATATAGCCAGGGTCTTTACGGATAAAGAAGCATTATATAATCAATTTACCATTTATTTTAAAAAATATGCCCCTTCCGGTATTAAAACAATCAAAGATTATCGTAATCATGTGTTGATGCCAATGTTATGCAATTCGCTTATAAGTAGCCGTTTAAAGGAATTGCAGGAAATTTCGGAAGGCCCCTTTATCAATACATATACGCAACATGGTAAATTATTCAATATTCCCGTTAATGTGTTTAGAGTTTCCGGTATTACAAAAGAAAACAGAGTTAAATATGCACTGGATACATTGTTCTCAGAGATTCAGAGAATTAAATTGTATGGATTTACTGATTCAGAAATAGACAGGGAAAAAAAGAAACTACTCAAACGCTTTGAAGAACTGGCTAAAGAATCAGGGAAAATATCATCATCATATTATGTATCAGAATATATGAGGCATTTTTTGCATGGAGAGCCTGTCCCAGGAATCAATAAAGAATATGAATACGCTAAAGCATTGATGCCTGGTATCAATATAAAAGAACTGAATGAATTGACAGATAAATGGATGTGGGGAGAGCATATGATTACGATTGTCACTGCACCTGAAAATTCAAGCCTTCCTGTTGAACAGGAAATACTTGATATCATCGAAAAATCAAAGGATCAACAATTGGAGGCTTATCAGGACAATGTTAAAGAACAACCTTTACTGGATACCTTTCTGACAGGGTCTGAGGTGTTGCAAAAACAACATAATGATACCTTTGATTATACCGAAATAACATTAAAAAATGGGATCACTGTTGTTTTAAAACCAACAGATTTTAAAAATGATCAGATTATGTTTTCGGCAATCAGCCCGGGCGGCCATTCTCTATACCCTGATAAAGATTATATGTCACTTAAATATTTACCGGATTATATCAATCATTCGGGGCTTGGAGACTTTGATAAGCTCCAATTGAAGAAAAAGCTGGCCGGTAATACAGCCAGTGTCAACTTTTGGTTAAATGACATTGCCGAAGGGTTTACAGGCAGTGTGTCGCCATCAGATAAAAAGACGTTATTTGAATTACTATATCTTTATTTCACGTCTCCCCGCGAAGATTCCTCCGCGCTGGAACGTATCCTTTCAAAAGATAAAAGCAAATATAAATATATCAATGAGAACCCCAGGACTGTTTTTTATGATACACTTCAAAAAATTGTGACCCAGAATGATCCCCGAACCATTCCTTTTCCATCATCAGAACAATTGAGTGAGGTTTCTATAGACAAGATTTTTACAATATATAAAGAACGGGTTGCAAATGCCTCTGATTACACATTCTTTTTTGTTGGTAATTTTAAGTGTGATACTCTTATTCCTTATATTGAACAATATTTAGGGGCATTGCCTGTCTCAGGCCAAAAAGAACAATGGAAGGATGTAACTGCAGAATTTCCCGGTGGCATTACAAATGCAACCATTCATAAAGGAACGGAACCTCAAAGTTTTGTGGCCCTGGTTATGAACGAACCTTTTGACTGGTCGTATGAAAAAATATTAAAGATGAATATGCTTGAAAAAATTCTTTCGATCCGGTTAAGGAAAAAGATGCGGGAAGAAGAGAGTGAAGTATATGGGATTCGTGTGAATGCAAATGCAAGCCTGTATCCTAAATCAGAATATTCTTTTAGCTTTGTTTTTGGGTGTAATCCTGCCAAAGCTGATACCTTACTGGATATTATTTTTGATGAAATTAAGAAAATTCAAAATACGCTTCCAACAGATGTAGAAATGCAGAAAGCCCGGAATATTTTTATACGACAGAGAGAAACAAAGATTGAACAAAATGGCTTTTGGGTCAACCAACTGAAAAATCATTATTTTCAGGGAACAGAACTAAAGACAATTGAAGAATATTCATTGCTTGTTAACCAAATATCAGCAGAAGATATTAAAAATGCCGCAAATTATTTTCTTACCCCCGGGCATTATGTGAAACTTGTGTTAAAACCCGGAAATGGACACTGATAAAAAACGTTTTTTTTGTATATCATTTGTTACCTGATGGCAATAAAAATGTTTAATCTTAGTTTTTTTAAATATAATAAAAACCCATTGCCGATGAAGAACATCCTACTTTTTTACTGAAACAAATAAGATGTACAAGAAAGCAGGTATTTTACAATTAATATTATTTATTTTCATTGCTGTCAAGCTAACAGGAAATACACCAAAATACAGTAATGAATTTCTTTCTGTAGGAATTGGTGCCAGATCATTGAGCATGGCTAAGTCTACTACAGCCAGTGTAGGGGAGGTGACTTCAGTTTACTGGAATCCTGCCGGAATGGCCAGTATACAAAATGATGTAGACATTGGAGCAATGCATTCAGAGTATTTTGCAGGGCTCTCTGAATATGATTTTCTGGGGGGAGTTTTAAAAATGGATTCAAACTCTGCTGCAGGATTTTCAGTGATCCGTTTTGGTGTGGATGAAATTCAAAACACATTAAACCTTGTTGATGATAACGGAGTTATTGATTATAACCGGATTAAAAAATTCTCTGTGGCAGACTGGGCATTTACATTTTCATATGCACAAAAATCAAAGATTAAAGGATTGCAATATGGAGCCAATGTAAAGGTGATTCACCGGATTATCGGAGAATTTGCCAGCGCCTGGGGATTTGGCATTGATGCCGGGATTCAGTATTTTAAAGGGAAATGGTCATTGGGAGTTATGGGCAGGGATATTACAACCACTTTTAACGCCTGGAACTTTAATGAACAAAAATTAAAACCTGCATTTGATATGACGGGCAATGAAATGCCCGATAATGCTCTTGAGATTACCATGCCTAAGATAACTGCCGGTATTGCAAGAACTATAGATATTAGTAATTATTTTTCAGCGCTGGTCGAGGCAGATATAGACATGTATTTTGACGGGAAACGTCACACGTTAATAAAAAGTGATGTAGCTAGCTTAGACCCTCATATTGGATTTGAGATAGGATATAAAAATTATATATTTTTCAGAGGAGGGGTAGGAAGTTTTCAGGAAATACAATCTCATGATAAATCATATTATGCGTTTGAACCCAATATGGGACTTGGCGTTAAGGTTCATAGCTTATATATAAACTATGCACTTACCAATATTGGAAGCCAATCCGTCGGGCTTTACTCCAATGTGTTTTCTCTCCGTTATGCCTTTGACTTTAAAAAATAAAAGTTCAGGATCATTCGCTTAAATTTCAGAATCTGTCTGTTTGTTTTCTTTCTTTTTTTTAAATAAAACATGGAAAATAATTGAAATATTTATACATTTACTTTTTTACTTTTTCAAATAATTGATGAAAGAAAACAGAGCAAAAAATATAAATATGAGGGAATTTAAAATTACTATTTATTGTATTATTGCATTTATACTTATCACATATACAGACTTAAATGCACAACGGAATCCCTTTTCAGAAGATGTTAAAAAATATCCCAAAGAAATATACGATAAGATGGATTACAATTTGTCAGATGAAGATGAGGAAATGTTAGAAGTATTTACTGAATTGTGGAATGAATCCGGTGCATTTTCTCAAGATGAAAAAATGGAGATCATTAAATTATCAAATCATATGTTGGCAAACAGGGCACGCCCTTATCCACATTTCAAATACCTGGTGAAAACACTTTTATTGTTTAAAAAAGATCGTATCCAGACACAGAATTATGAGTCATGGAAGGAAGGAATACAAAAGCTAATGGATGATCGTGTAAGGATGACAACACTGGAAGATTACTTCAAAAGAACATATTCGTTATTCAAAAACAATATTTTATATCAATCATATTCTTCAAAATGGAAAGCTGATAAAGGGCATTATGATTTAAAAACAGGAAAAGAAATAAGCGTTGAATTTGATGTTATCACATTAACATGTTATTCTAAAAGAGATAGCATCAAAGTGTACGACACAAAAGGGGGGTATCGTCTTTTGGATGGAATATGGAACGGTAAAGGAGGCACTGTAACATGGGAAAGAGCAGATTATAAAAGAAATAGGGTATATGCCACGTTAAAAAATTATACCATTAATATGAAAAAATACAAATATAAAGCGGATTCCGTTGAATATTTTAATAAAGGGTTTATTGGTAAACCGTTGTTGGGGAAATTGACAGATAAAGTAATGAATACCTCGATAAAAACTAACATACTTTACCCTCAGTTTGAAACGTATACAAAAAATTTTAAGATTAAAAACCTGTATAAAAATATAAATTACGAGGGTGGTTTTATGTTTGAAGGAAGTAAAATTATTGGTAAAGGCACAAAAAATAACAAAGCCATACTTGATATTACACGTTCGGATACTGCATTTTTCAGGGCTGCATCAAACTACATTGTAATCAATAAAGAACAATTAAAAGCACTTGAAACAGAAATCACTATTTATACAGGACATGATTCGATTTACCATCCCAACTCAACATTTACTTATATTCCTTACAGACGAATGATACAAATTACAAAAGGTAAAAATATTACCTCACAAATTCCATATTTGAATTCATACCATAAAGTGAATATGGATTTTGAAGAATTAAGATGGAAAATTGATGAACCATTTATATATATGACAATGAAACGTGGAAATGCTTTTGGCCGTGCCAGTTTTAAATCATTCAACTATTTTAATAAGGCAGAGTATGAGGAAATGATCTATTTAGATCCAATACATCCTTTAGTCGCTGTAAAACAATATGCTAAATCATATGGGTCCGATGAATTTGATGCAATGGGGTTTGCAAAATATATGGGCTTTTCAATTCATCAGGCAAGGCATTATCTTATGAATTTGGCATCGAAAGGATTTATCTTTTTTGATACGGAAACAGACATGGTTAAAATAAAACAATTATTATACGATTATGTAGATGCCAGTGCCGGACGGATTGATTATGATGTTATCAATTTTGTGTCTGAAACTAAAGCGCCCACAGAGAATGCTATATTGGATATAAGGAATATGGACCTGATAATTAATGGGATGCCAAGGGTATTGGTGAGTAATGCTCAAAATGTTGATATTATCACTTCCGATAAAAAAATTACACTCAAACGGAACAGGAGTTTTTCTTTTAAGGGGCAAGTAAATGCAGGAAAACTTACATTTTACGGAGATAATTTTTTCTTTAATTATGATAGTTTTAGAATTAACCTGCAAAATGTTGATTCTCTTGAGATGAGGGTTGCCGAAGATGTTGATCAATTAGGTAGGCCTGTCTTTCTTAAAGTAAAAAATGTAATAGAAAACATAACCGGTGATCTTTTTATAGACAAGCCTGATAATAAATCCGGGCTTGAAGATTATCCCAGATACCCGGTTTTTGAAAGTAGAGAATTTTCTTATGTGTATTATGATGACCCCGGTATATTAAATGGTGTATATCCCAAAGAAGATTTTTATTTTAAGTTGGATTCTTTTGTCTTTGACAGCTTAGATAACTTTAATAAGTTTTCATTGGAATTTCCAGGGGAATTTAAATCCGCTGGTATATTTCCTACGTTCAGGGAAAAACTGAAGTTAATGGAAGACCGGTCTCTCGGACTTAGAAAATCGGCTCCTGGTGAAGGATATCCAATATATAACGGAAAAGGAATGTTTTATAAGAATTTTAAACTTAGTGCTGGCGGACTTCGTGGGGAAGGACGAATCGAATATCTTTCATCCACGATCCTTTCCGATGATTTTATCTTCCTTCCTGACTCCATGAATACCGAAGCATATAAATTTACCGTTGACAAGGATGAATCCTTGAAATGCCCGCCTGCCCTGTCATCTACTACAAAGATACATTGGGAGCCATATAATGATGAATTAACAGCAGACAATATTGATGAAGAATTTGAATTGTATAACGGGAAAGCAATCCTAAATGGTTCTATAAGCCTGAAACCTTCAGGATTATTCGGAAACGGGGTTCTTGATATGAAAACAGCTGTCATGGAATCTAACAATTATGCATTCAAAGAAGAAGCATTTGATGCTGATTCTGCTGATTTTAAACTGAGGTCATTGAGCAGTACTAATTTTACCCTTTTAACGGAAAATGTGGATGCGCATATTGACTTTTATCACAGAAAAGGAACATTTAAATCAAATGAAGATTATTCGTTGGTTCAGTTTCCAGCCAACAAATACATCAGTTATCTGGATTATTTTGTTTGGCATATGGATACAAAAGAATTTGATATGGGGTTAACAAAAACATATAAAGATGATAAACTTGCATCTTTCAAAGGTGATACATTGGCCGGCCCCAGGTATATATCCGTGCATCACGATCAGGATTCTTTGAATTTTGTGTCTAATGAAGCAACATACGATTACAAAGATAATTTATTAAAAGCAAAGGAAGTTGATTATATCAAAGTAGCGGATGCGAAAATATTTCCAGATGAGGGAAATGTGACGATTGAAAGCAATGCAAAAATGAGTTCTCTTGAAGAAGCTGATATTTTAGCCAGTGATTCTACCCGGTACCATTCATTTTATGATGCTACGGTGAATATTAATTCTCGAAAACACTATAAAGCAGAAGGGGACTTTGATTATCATGACAAATATGGCACAAAACAAAAAATTCATTTTCAGACAATTAGTGTAGATACCGGAAGACGTACATATGCACAAACTACATTGATTGAAAATGATTCGTTTATGTTAAGTCCAAAATTCCAATACCAGGGTGATATATTGCTCAGAGCTGAAGAAAAACTGTTGTATTTTGACGGTGGGGTAAACATTAAAACTGATTGTGAAACACATGGAAGCAAAAATACATGGATATCATTTGAATCAACAATTGATCCTGAACATATATTAATACCAATCCCAGAAAAACCCACGAATATCAATAAAAAAAGTATTTACTCGGGAACAATTATTTCTCATGATTCAATTCACGTATATTCATCATTTCTTTCCGGAAGAAAATCATACAGTGATAGTTATATAACCCGTGCAAAGGGATTTTTGCATTACAATGAAATGGAAGACTGGTTTGAAATATCAAGAGAAGAGAAACTTTATAATCCGGATCTTCCGGGGAATTATTTAAGGCTGGCTCAATATCCGTGTAAAGTTTATGGTGAAGGTTTGGTTGATTTAGGACTTGATTTATGGCAGGTTAATTTGAATGCAATTGGTGAAGTAACACATAAATTAGACACGAATACCGTGGAAATGAACCTCATGATGGGTATTGATTTTTTTATGCATAAAAACGTGATAAAAACAATGGTTCATCATGTAGATAGTGTATCAAATCTTATGAATATCGAAAGATATTCAGAAAAATATATGACACGGATTGATGAAATGCTTTACCAGAATGATTATAAAGACATGAGAGCTGAAGACCTCTATGAAGATACCATTATTAATTTCCCGAAAAAATTACAAAGTACTCTACTGTTTGACGACCTTACATTAAAATGGGATCAGAAAACAAAATCATATTATTCGGAAGGTAAAATGAATTTAGTGAGTGTAGGGAATTATCCTGTCAATATTGAAGTCCAGGGATACATGGAATTCAGAAGACACCGTGATGGAGACAGGTGGGACTTGTTCCTGAAAATAGACAAAGATAATTGGTACTATTTTGGATACAACAGGGCTATTCTTCAGACATGGTCTTCTTATGAACCCTATACAATGGCAATTGAGTCATATAAAGTCAATAAACGTACCATAAGCTCACAGGGTTTCTGGAACCGCATGAAACGTTTTTTTGCCGGAAAAAAAGAGACACGTCAGTCCGATCCAATGGTACGCACAAAGGCGCAAAACAAACCATACCGCTATATGGTATCTACAGCTGAAAAAATGTTTTTCTTCTTGCAGAGATACCAGGACAGGACAGGCAAGAGGCTTTTGTATCAATGATTTTTGTCTATGGAAAAATATGAAATTTTTGATGTGAAATAATTAATAGAAGCCCCCTTAGAAGTTTAGAAGTTTAGAAGTTTAGAAGTTTAGAAGTTTAAGAGTTTAAGAGTTTAAAAGAAAGGGTGTGCGATTTAAGAGATGAATGTGGCGTTCTTCCTATACACCCCCAAAACTTTTAAACTACTAAACTGCTGATCTCAAATGCATAACCGATCAATCCACCTTCTCTTGTACGATCCGGGAAAATGACATGTTCCATTTCCCATGTATGATTTTTATATTTCCCTTTTGTCCTGAATTTTACCATCGTTTTTATTTTTTTCGATAATTGCTGTTTGGCCTGAGGTATTATTTCTATAAAAAATTGGCCGGTCGTTTCTTCTTTTCGTTTATTTAGTAAAACCAGTCCTTTCCCTTCAATATTTGTGATGATGCCTTTATTATCAATGATATACGTCAGGATTGGCAGTTTTCCGGAAATATCAGAAAAAATGGTTTTATAGTTTATGAGTTGTGCTTTATATTGTTCATTAATAGTGATATCAGACACCCTTTGAAATATTCCGATCACTTCTCCTTTTTGATTGGTGAAGGGAATTTTTGTTATTGATTTCCATAAATATAAACCATCAGGTTGCACATGTTTTTCTTCTGAATTTAAAACTGACTGGTTGGTTTCCATCAATTGAATATCTTCTTTTATTATTTTATCTGCTGAAGTTTTATTCAAAATATCATGATCTGTTTTTCCAATGATCTCTTCAGGATGTTTATATCCAAGCTCTTTGGCTTTGCTTGTATTCACCCGTTGATAAATACCTTTTTTAGTTTTAAAAGAGACTTCACCCGGTATATGATCCATTAACACATTAAACATAATGATCTCCCACATAAGCTCTTCTTTTTGTTTTTTTATTTCTTCCGTTAATTTTTTCGCTTCTATTTCTTTGTTTATCACCTCTGTTACATTTCTGGATATGCCAAATGTTCCAATTACTTTATTTTTCTCATTATACAGCGGTAGTTTTGAGGTAGAAACCCATCCCACACTTCCGTCTTCAAATGTTTCTTTTTCAATAAAATCAATCAATGGTTTTTCGGTTTTGATAATTTCCTGTTCATCATTATAAGCTTGCACTGCGTGTTCTTCCGAGAAAAAATCAAAATCCGACTTTCCAATCAGTTCTGCTGGTTCATTCAAACCAAACAGTTTTGCTAAATTTTTACTTGCCCGTAAAAATTTACTTTCCCGGTCTTTAAAATAGATACTGTCAGGTATATTTTCCATTAATGAATCCATCAGGAATTTTTCCTTGTTTAGTTCCTGGTGTGTATGCTGTAATTCCTCAAATTGATTTTTAAGTTTTATCTCCATTTCTTTAAAATCTGTTATATCAAACTGAAATCCAAGTAATCCCGTTTCATTCATATACGGGATAAAAAATGGCATTTTAGTGGTTCTGAGATACCTGTTTTGGTTATGAACATGTTCCTGTTGCTCAAATGTCCTGGGGCCGGTTTTAATGATTTCCTGCTCTTCTTCCCATAATTTTTGTGCTAATTCTTTGTTATCTGCAAAAAAATCAAAATCACTTTTACCTATTAATTCTTCGATGCTTTCATTATGTGCATCAGCTACTGCTTTGTTTACTAATACCATTTTTCCTGTGCTGTCTTTTAAGAAGATTTTTGCCGGTATTTCATTGATAAGGTTTCTAATGGTTTCCTGGTGCTGTTGTATTTCTATTTCTTTTTTCTTCGCATCAGTAATGTCTATGCCAATATTTAACACTTTATAGGGGTCACCATTTGAATTTAAGATAGGTGCAAATGTTTGGTTCATCCATATGTCTTTATTCGGTTGTGATATGACAACAGTTCTGTTTACCAGGTTTTTTGACTCAAGTTCTTCCCATATATTGGATATATCTTCTTGAGATATCCCTGTATTAAATTCTTTTATGTTCCGATCTATCATATTATCTACTGTTTCATCCAAAGCTTCTATAAATAAGTCATTAATATTTAATATTTTCCCCTGCATATCATATTCACCAACCATTAAAGAAGCATTCATGGCATTGAGTATGCTCCGCATTTCTTCTTCTTTTTGGAAAGATTCTTCCTGGGCAGCTTTGAGTTCTTCCATGTTTTGGCGCATTTCTTCTTCTTGTGCAGATAATTCCTCAGCCTGGTAGCGTGACTCTTCCAGCAATTTTTTAGTACGTTCGTTTGCCCTGATCCTTGAAAGCGTTGAAGCAATATTAGCCCCAACTTTTTCTATAAATGATATCACATAATTTTCTATTTTATTGAAAGATGTTAGCTCTATAACCCCAAATACATCGTCATTAATTTTTAAAGGAACAATAACCAGGCTGTTTGGTTTTTCTTCACCAAGCCCTGATGAAATGTAAACATAATCATCGGGTATTTCTTCCAGGTAAACAGAATTTTTCTCCAAAATACATTTACCTATTAGTCCTTCTTCATAACCAATTTTTCGTTCAAGATGCTTTTTCCTGTTATAAGCATATGCCGATTTTAATTCAACATATTTATTATTATTATCATCTTCTTCAATGATAAATAATCCTCCCTGGTTTGCTTTTATGTATTTTACGAGGTTTTTAATAATACTAAAAGATAGTTCCTCTATATCCTCATGGTTTTGTCTTAATATGTCGTCAAACAAAGCTATTCCTTCTGTAGTCCAGGTTCGTTTCTTATCTTCGATCTTTCGTTTTTCTTCTTCTGATTTGGCAATTCTTAAGTTCTCACGCATGGATAATAATGATGCTCCCAAAATATCATTTTGGCCTTGCTTGTCATAATTTGCATCAAGGTTTCCTTTTCCAATATTTTCAGCAAATTCAATAGCAGCCGAAAGATTGTGGACCAACCCTTTGATTGTCTGTCCTATTTTGCCTATTTCATTATCTTTAATCATTAGTCTGTGTTGGCTGGCTTTCTTTATATCACCTTCAGCAATAGATGTTAATGTAGATTCAATCTTTTTTAATGGGGCAAAAATATACCTGTTAAATGCCAAAAACCAAAACAGGCAAATAATGGATAAACCTATGATCCCGAAATATATAAACAATATATTCATATCTGTAAAAGTATTATGAATCCCAACCCTGGGGATTCTTGTACCTATGAACCACGGAGTTTGTTTATTTAAAACACGTATAGGATATAAAGAATAATAGTAACGTCCATCTTTACCATTTGTTTGTGAAGTAAATGAAAACGGTTCATGCTTTTGCAAATTGTGCATTGCATATGCATTTGAAGTAATAAATGAAGGATTGGACATGTTTACAGTTGAGTCATTATATGATTCAATAATAGTACCTGTATTATCAATAATGAATAATTCATGCATGTTTTTAAAGGAAATATTCAGGCCAAATTTTATAATTTCATCTTTTGAAATGTCCAATGTTAAAAAACCAGCATATCTTTGATCATACAGAAGCGGTATTCCAATGCTAATGATATCCGTTAGTTTATTGAAATTTAGATACAATGGTAGTTCCTGTAAGCTTTTATCTTGTTTGTAAAGCAATTTTTGAAATATTTCTTTTTGATTTTCAGGAGGAATAGTGAATTGAATTTGAGTTGTTTTAATCCCGTTGTTTTGATTTTTTTCAAATATATATTGTGTGTATTTTGTGTTATCTGTTGTGGATGAATTGAATAGGGCTGTTTCCCATGTAAGGTTAGCATTCTGGATTCCAATATTTTGCTTCAATGATTTTTCGATGACTAATTGAGAATGATTTTTGTATGCATCGGGAGGGGTGCTTTTGTATGTTTCTTCAAGGGTGCTTTTCAAGCAGTGGGCAATATTATAATAAATATTGCATTGTTTATTGCAATAACCTGAAACATCTTTGGCCAAATCTTCAGTCTTTAACTTCGTTTCATGAAAAGATTTCTTTTTGTTCATGTATTGCATAATACCAATGGTAAGAATATAAAACAAACCTATGGTGAGGATGGTATAAATAATTAATTTGAAAGAAATGGGTAGTTTTGATTTCATCCTTTTATTTTTTAGAAGTTAGAAAACTATTCTTTATGACACCTTTTATTGTTGTTGTTCAATCTCTGTTTATAGGAGAAGGCATATTCAAAGCATCAAGATAAAAAAATAAATTTTATGATAAAAATATAGAAAAAAAGAATTGGTTCATAGCACATTTGATAATAAATCTTCAATCGCTCCAAACGTGTTTTGCATTACAAAATCCATTTTGTCTTTTGGTACCCACTTGACATTCGTTATGTTTTCCCGGGCCTGTGGAATCAATGGGTCGTTACCAGAATAAACCATGTCAAACCAATGTGTTTCTTTTATTACAGGTTCGTCATTCATTATGTACATATGGTAAGTCGTTGCTATTTGTTCTATGATTTGGGGTTTTTTGATATTGCATTCTTCTTCTACCTCCCTAATGGCTGCATCTTCTATGCTTTCATTTAAATCAACTTTTCCTTTCGGGATATCCCATTTCCCTTTTCGTTTGATAACCAATAATTCATTTTTTGAATTTTTAACTACACCACCGGCTGCATATATCGTTTTAAAAGTAGATTTTAGTTCGTTTAATAACAAATCCTTATCATCATGCAAAATGAACATGCTTGAAATTCCTGTGAGAGAATGTATAAATTGATCAACTAATTCTTTCAACAGGCTATTGTTGTTATTATAAGTATAAAAGAGAGTATCTTTAAAATTATTTAAAGGTTTTGTTAATTTTTCAGTCAGCAAAATAACCCGATTATCAATAAAAACTTTATACATTTGCACCATGATGAATAAAAAAAATATGATTAGTCAATATTTATTGCAAAGTAAAGCAATTAAGTTAAATCCTGCAAATCCGTTTACCTGGGCTTCAGGATGGAAGTCTCCAATCTATTGTGATAACAGGATAACACTTTCTTTTCCTGATATAAGGACAGAAATTAAAAATCAGTTTGTTCAACTGGTGAAAAATGAATTTAAGGATGTTGAACTGATTGCCGGTGTTGCAACAGGTGCAATAGCACATGGTGTACTTGTGGCAGAAGCTCTTAATCTTCCGTTTGTATACGTCAGAAGTGCACCCAAAGGGCATGGGATGCAAAATCTTATTGAAGGCGAGATTAAGGAGAATCAACGAACCGTTGTTATAGAAGACCTTGTCTCTACCGGAAATAGTAGTTTAAAAGCAGTAGATGCCCTTCGACAGGCAAATTGTAATGTGTTGGGCATGTGTGCAATTTTTAGTTACAATTTTGACAGAGCACAATCAAATTTTAAAGAAAAAGAATGCCCATTATATACCTTGACAGACTACAATACGTTGATAAAATTAGCTGCAGACAGTGGGTATATTAAAAATTCTGATGTAGATATGTTAACCAAATGGAGCCAGGCTCCTGATAAATGGGATAATAAATAAATAGGAGGTATCCATGAAAAAAATCGAAAGTAAAACAGGAACTATTGATCAACCCTCAGATAAAATATTTAATTACCTTGCTGATTTTAGGAATTTTGAACATATCATTCCACAAGATAAAATATATGATTGGAAAGCCGGTGAAGATCAATGTGAATTCAGTGTACCGGGAATCGGTGAAGCAACAATGAAAATTGTTGAAAAAGAGCCGTATAAGCTTATAAAAATTACCGGGGATGCAAACCAGGGAAATTATCACTTTTATTTATGGACTCAATTGAAACAAAGTGAAGAATCAGTTACTAAAATGAAACTTACGATTCAGGCTGATTTGAACCCTATGTTAGAAATGATGGCAAAAAAACCTTTAAAGAATTTTGTGGATTTATTAATTGATCAAATGGAGGCCTTTGCATTTGAAAATTGAAACAAAAATAAATGAAGTATTCTTTTTTAAGTGCGAATAATTTTTGGAATATATAATATTAAACAAAAAAATTTATATCTTTACTCTTAAATCTTCGGGATTCTACTATTTGTAATTATGAATGAGATTTTACTACTTGCAGTTGCATTTTCTGAAACCACGTTTGAAGATATAAGACGTATCCTGCAAACTGAAAAATATCATTATCAGTTGATGAATGTTTGTGGATTAGGAACATTCAATGAAGCAATGTCCAGTCACACCCCGGATATTATACTGTTAAATTCTACCAACCCCATTGTAAATCCCCAGGATGTGATTAATTTTGTTAAAGGGAAAGAAGAATATAAGGAAATCCCTGTCATCCTGGCCATTGACCATAACCATGAGGATTATTTTACTGAAATACCAAATCACGGAGTCAGTGATATCATTTACCTCCCATTCAGACATAAAGAATTACCAAACCGGATCAATGTATTGTTTGATAAAAACTATATGATCAACCAGATAATGGAGGAAAATAAAAAATTAAGGCAATTATCATACGTTGCATCAAAAACATCCAATTCAATCGCTATTATAACGGCAGAAGGAAAAATTGAATGGGTGAACAATGGATTTATAGAAATGTATGAGTATTCTTTCCGCGAGTTTAAAGAAAAATTTGAGAACAAGCTGTATAACCCCAAATTGAATACAAATTTTAAAAAAGCCCTGAATAAAAGCATATACGATAAAAATAAGGTGATATATGAAAACCATTGGTTCACAAAATCAGGGAAAGAAAAATGGGTGCAAACCACTTTGACACCCATTTTTGACACCACTACAAAAGAAGTTTCTAAAATTATTGCTATAGAGACTGATATTACAAAATTAAAGAAGACCGAAGAACGTCTTGAAGAAAAAAACAACAATCTGCTGAAAACTACAAAACGACTTGAGACAACAAATGAAATTCTTGAAAATCAACGAATTGAATTAGAAAATGAAAAACAACGGTCAGAAGAACTTTTGTTGAATATTCTTCCATATGCAACCGCTCAACAATTAAAACGAAAAGGATATTCCAAACTTCGGAGTTATAAACGTGTTACCGTAATGTTTGCCGATTTCCAGGGTTTTACGAAATTGTCTGAAAAACTTAGTGATCAGGTATTGATCCATGAGTTGAGTTACTTTTTTGAACAATTTGATGAATTAATAACACAACATCATATCGAAAAAATTAAAACAATGGGCGATTGTTACATGTGTGCCGGGGGGCTCCCGTTAAGCAATAAAAGTAATCCTATAGATGTAACATTGGCATCATTGAAAATCCAGGATTTTATTGATAATAGAGGAATAGAACAGGCTAAAGAGTCAAGTGTGAAATGGAGATTACGCATCGGGCTTCATACAGGTGAATTAATAGCAGGGGTAATCGGGAAGAAAAAGTTTGCTTATGACATATGGGGTGATACAGTAAACACTGCAAGCCGGATGGAGTCAGCAAGTGAAACGGGCAAGGTGAATGTATCAGGTGACAGCTATCAATATATAAAAGATTTTTTTGATTGTACCTATAGAGGGAAAATGGCCGTTAAATACAAAGGGCAGTTAGATATGTATTACGTCAACCGCCTGAAAAAAGAATATTCAAAAGACGAAAAAGGAATATATCCAAATAAGGAATTCATGAAAATTCTTTCATCGTATTAAAGATTTTAAAATTATGAACCGAGCATGTAAAAAATAATCATTTTTTGCACACACAAGAATGATTATTT
>CAYMKE010000009.1:0-27146 GCA_964390955.1 uncultured Bacteroidales bacterium
TAAATGAACTTTTCCAAAGTTTAAAACTTTGGAAAAGTTATCGAGAAAATCCCACACGCCCTCTAAACTTCTAAACTTCTAAACTTAATTAACTCAATTAACTTAGTAACTTAAATATAAACATATGAAAATCCTGACAGAATTGTACGAAAACCTCAAATCAACCCTTCAACTCTTCAACCTTTAAACCATAACATGTATGAGCAAAGAAATCCTAAAAGCCCTGATGCAGCTATTTGCGCTGATCGCCAAACAAGACGAAGGCATTGGCAAAGATTCCGACGAGCGGCGGTTTGTGATCAATTTTTTAAACAGTCAGCTCAATCAGGAGGCTGTCAATGAATACATTGAGTTGTTCGACAACTATGCCGGCCTGGATAAAGAACAGCAGGAAGGAAAAAAACTGACATCAGTACACGACTCGGTAAAAATCATCGGCATTTGCAAAAAGATCAACAAAACCCTTAACCAGGAACAAAAAGTCATTGTGCTGGTACGGCTTTACGAAATGGTGAATGCCCACGGCGAGTTCACAGCCCAGCGCATGTCTATTATTCAAACAGTCGCCAAGGTCTTCAGGCTAAGCCAGGAAGAGATCAATGACATCAGGGAGTTTATCGTGAAAGATGAAGCTGCTGACATGGATATATCATCCAACATCCTGGTTATTGATGACAAAGAACACCCTTTTGAACATGCTAAGCTTATCCATACCGAAGAAGTGGACGGATGCATCGTGATTTTGCATGTGAAAAGTGTGGAACTGTATTTTCTCAAATACACCGGCAGCGAAGAATTGTATTACAACGGCCTGGGGTTAAACAACCAAAACATATACCTGTTTGCCAGTGGCAGCACAGTGAAACTTCCCAAAGGAAAACCCATCTATTACAGCGATATCACTACTCATTTTCTTGAAGATGCGGCAGAAAGCAAGATATCATATCATTGCGAGCATGTCACGTATACCTTTTCCAATGGCAATGTAGGGTTGAATGATATCAGTTTTTCCGAGAATCATGGCAAGTTACTGGGGATCATGGGGGTAAGCGGAGCGGGGAAAACCACCCTGCTCAACATTCTCTGTGGCATGGAACGGCCCACGAAAGGCCGGGTGCTGATCAACGACACAGACCTGCATGAAGAGCAGGAAAAAACAAAAGGTGTCATCGGGCTTGTGCCCCAGGATGACCTGCTGATAGAAGAGCTGACGGTATTTGAGAACCTCTATTACAATGCCAGGTTGTGCTTTAAAGACAAACCGGAACAGGATATTCTTGAACTCATAGATACAACCCTCGACAACCTGGGGTTGCTTGAATATAAAGGCCTGAAAGTGGGCTCGCCTATTAAGAAGGTAATTAGTGGAGGCCAGCGGAAGCGATTAAACATCGCATTGGAGTTGATCAGGGAGCCGTCCATATTGTTTGTGGATGAGCCCACTACAGGCCTTTCTTCGAGAGATTCGGAAAATGTGATGGATCTGTTGCGGGAACTCTCACTCAAAGGCAAGCTGGTATTTGTGGTCATCCACCAACCGTCGTCAGAGATATATAAGATGTTCGACAACATGATGCTGCTGGATGTAGGCGGGCGCATGATCTATTATGGCAATCCCATCGAAGCAGTGATGTATTTTAAAAAGATGGATGCCCAGATCAACAGTGATACAGGCGAATGCCCTGCCTGTGGGAATGTCAACCCCGAATTGATATTCAACATTGTGGAAGCCCGGGTGGTGGATGAATTCGGAAGATACACCGGAAAGCGAAAAATCTCACCCCAAAAATGGGAAGAATATTTTCAGGAAAACATCCCGCTTGAAGAAAAAAAGAAAGAAAGCCAAAGCATGCCCAAGGCCTTAAAGATCCCGGGGTGGATAAAACAGCTGCGGGTATATACAGCCAGGGACTTTCTCTCCAAGATCAGCAACCGGCAATACATTATCTTAAACCTGTTGGAAGCACCGGTGCTTGCTTTTATCCTTGCTTTCATTGTACGGTATATCGAAGATCCCTTGTCCGGTGTTTATATATTCAGGGAAAATGCAAACATTGCCCGGTTTATCTTTATGGCGCTCATTGTAGCATTATTTCTGGGGTTAACAGAAAGTGCCGAAGAGATATACAGAGACCAGAAGCTGCTGAAGCGTGAGAAATTCCTGAATCTCAGCCGTTCGAGCTACCTGGCCTCCAAAATCGCAATATTATTACTTCTCTCGGCCATCCAGGCTTTCACCTTTGTGATCATAGCCAACAGCATTCTGGAGATTCGCGGCATGTTATTCTATTACTGGTTTGCCTTGTTTACCACGGCTGCCTTTGCCAATCTGCTGGGGCTAAACATATCGGATTCATTCAACTCGGTGGTCACCATCTACATCATGATACCCCTGGTGATGATTCCCATGATGATCCTTAGCGGGGCCATGTTCGACTTTGACAAGCTGAATCGCAGCATCAGCAGCGTGGGACGTGTGCCGGTGATAGCCGAACTGATGCCCACCAAATGGACCTACGAAGCTCTGATGGTCAACCAATACAAAAACAATGTGTTTGAACGCCAGTTTTACGAGGTAGAAAAGAAAATCAACAATTCGGATTATAAGCGGGTGTATTACCTGCCTGAATTGCGAAAACACCTGGAGCAATGCAAACACGACTACGAAACCAACGACACGTTGATAAAAGCCCGGTACAGTTTGTCTCTTTTGAAAAACGAATATGAAAAAGAACACGGCATCACCCCGTTCATTGATTGCCCGGCACTGGAGAATTCAACGGCAGAAGGCTTTAACCTCGTGAAGGCGGCAGGTATCAGCCGGTATTTTGATCTGCTGGATAAATTTTATGGCGAGGTGTTCAGCAAATACAACAAACGGAAACAAAAGATGATCGGGTATTGGATGAAAAAAGACAGTGAGCATTTTACGCGCATTAAAAACCAATATCACAATGATAACATTGCCGATATTGTAAAACAAGTTCTGGAAGATAATAAGATCGTAGAGTACAAAGGACATTTGTACCGCAAAGTTGACCCGGTATTCTTTGACCCGGTACCCAGGCATGCCCTGGATTTCCGCAGTCATTTTTATGCACCGCGCAAGCATATTGCAGGGCTGTACATTGACACCTACTGGTTTAATATGATAGTGGTGTGGTTGTTTACCGTGTTGATGTATGTCTCGCTTTACTACGGTTGGTTTAGAAGGTTGATTAATTTCCCGGAATTGATAAAAAAGGCGCAAATCAGTAAATCAAATGTAACTCAATAACATCATTTTTCGTAAAGTGGAGTATTGATTTATTTAAAAATATGACATTATGATAAGAATTATATTTTATACAATATTTGTTGCGATTTTGATGAGTGGCTGTAAATCAGGAGGTAAAAAAACAGGAATGGAGCTGCCTGATTCATTGCACTACAATCAATCGCGGGATCGTGAAGTTAAAGAGCGAAAACCAAAAGAGCGAAAACCAAAAGAAAAAAATGATAAAGATATTTCAGGTACAATGGCAGAAGAAGCAGATATCATCGAAAAGATTGATTCGATGCAGCGGTCACAACCTGCAGAAATAACAGGGCAGGCAATGGGTAATATTGTGAAGAACATTGCATCTCCTGTTGAAATGGCGGCTTTGATTAAAAGTATGGGTGTTTCCTTTACAAACAAACATTTGGCATCCACGGATAATACAGATCAGATAATTTCCGGTTACAGCCAGGCATTTAACCTGGGTGTTTATGGTGCGGATTTGGGGTACATCAATATGTACCAGAAAAAAAGCATGGTGCTTGAATATGTACGTACCATCAAAAAACTGGCAGACCAGTTGAACGTGGGTCAGTTTTTTGATTTTGCATTGCTGAAACAACTTGCACAGAACAGCCAAAACCTTGATTCTCTTATGTACATTTCAGTGCGAAGTTTTAATCAGGTGGATGATTATTTAAGACGTAATAACAGGAGTAGTATGAGTGCAGTGATTATCAGCGGAGCTTGGTTAGAAGGGTTGTACCTGATTTCAAAGATAGCGGAAGGCAAAGCTTCGGAAAAGCTCAAACAAGCCATTGGAGAGCAAAAAATCATACTCGACCAATTGATGTTGATACTGAAGAATTTTCAACGGGAAGAATATGTAAACACATTGGTTGATGAAATTAGTACAATAAAAACGGAATTCGACAAGGTGAAAGTGTCCATCGAGGTAGGTGAACCTGAATCGGTTGTCAAAGACGGCAAATTAACAATCATTCAAAATGAGAAAAGTGTAATCCATATGAGCGATGTACTTTTGGAACGTATAATTAATAAAACAGAAAAAGTAAGGAACGGATTAATGGAAATAAAATAATGATTATAAAATCGGGAATTTTATAAAGAAAAACACTGGATATAAATATTTTTAAAATAGATTGAACAAACAATCATTAAATGTGCAAACATAAAATACTATGGAGAAAAAACAAACAATCGTAATGTGGATGGTATGTATTTTTATAGCCTGCCAGGGGAACATATTTTGCCAGCCAGAAAATATTCTGGTAGACGCGTGTGTTGACAATTCAGGAGACGATGCCACGTATTTGAAAAACTATATTGTCAAACTCGAATCAGCAGGAGCAGGACAAAAGATGCAAATTGCCAAATACTCCATGATCCTCAAAAAAAATACAATATACCGATTTTCAATTTGTGAAATGGAAAATAGCGGACAGGGAATTATTAAACTTTATGATACCCATGAAAAAGTAGGGGGCAATGTTGTTGAATCAAACCGAGAAGTATACAATGCCTTTGATTTTGTATGTCAAAAAACAGGAGTTTACCACCTTATCGTATCATTCAAAGATGGCAAGGCAGGAAAAGCTGTGGTAGTGTTTTCGTTTGTGGATAAGATTTAGAATGAACCAAATATGACAAATATTTTAACCCATTGATATACTTATTATACAGGATCAACAGAATTGTAAAAATATATGATGGGGATACCATAACTTGTTAAATCCCAAGGAGTATAGATACTGGTTGAAATGAATAGCTTTAAGGGATGCATTTTCGCGGCATCCGATTTCCATGGCCATATTCTGTTATATTCAATGAAGAAAATGAAACAAGCATGATTACAATCATTACTAAACTCATATTATAATGATTATTGTAATCATGCAGTTCCATATGACCAGTGAAAAATTATTTATTTAACAATAATTTTTTGATTCATTAACTCATTATTTATTTCCAACCGGATAAAATATATTCCACTTTGTAATCCTGAGATATCAATTGTTTTGTAATTAGTTTTGTCAATCGAAGATTTGACTACTGTTACTCCTGAAAGATTGATTAATTTAGCAATCCCGGTTATAGCACTTTCAGAAGCAATATTTATGATAGATTCAGCAGGAATTGGATAAATAGAAATATCTGTATTGTTAATATCTGAATTAATAGATGAACCAGCTGATACAGTAATGTTTTTGGTTCCTTTTTCTTCTGTTCCGTCTGTAGACGTTGCAGTTACAGTAACAGTTCCAGTGGAGACACCTGTAAGCAGGCCATTATTATTAATGGTTGCTATATTTTTATCATCCACACTCCATGCAACCGAATCATTTAATGCATAATCAGGGAATACTTCTGCATGCATTTGTAATGTAGAATCAACATATATCTCAGATTTTCCGTTTGCTGAAGTAATTTGAATTGTATTTACAATTTGAGGATAAAGGGCTATATCGTCAACCCAAAGCTGACTGCCTATTTCATAAGAACCTGCCATAATATTGCTTGACGAGATGACTATTAATACCGAATCAGAATCAGATGGATCTGTTGTAATTGATGTCAGATCAAAAACAAATTTTTCAAATGAAGCGGTGGCAGTGAGGTTTTTTATATTAGAATTTTGCGGTGTAGGTCTGTTTTGGCTTAAATCTGTATTACCATTAACTACTCCGAAAAATGCCGAGTCATTGCCAACAGGTGAATACTTACAATACACGACAACAGAGTCAGGCCATTGATTGGTTATCAGTCCTCCTGAAGGGCTATCCCCGGCAAAAAGACCATTATATAGCATATTAATTACACCTAACTTATCTAATTGCCCCGTTACAGTATCACTGATTAAGCTTAAACTGGAAGAACCAGAATGAGCATCGTTTGATTCAAATACAAATGAAGTATCTCCCATAAATTCTGTATAACTATTATATGTATGCCAATTTAAGGGGTTTTTATAAGTATATGAATTCGGAGCTGCCCATCGTTCAAAGTCATTATTGCCAAGGGTGTCACCAGGATCCAGTCCTGCTCCTTTCAAACAGAGGCTGTCAAATTGTATCCATGTGCCGGGAATAGCTTTGTCCCAATCTTTAGTGCTCGAATTTAAAACCAATTCAATGGTATCAGTCCCTTGTATGTGCATAGGCATTGCAAATCGGACATAATTATCGGTATTCATTGATGGAGTGAATTTTATATCCCCGTAAACAGTTCCGTTTTGGGAATAAATATACGCCCGTGTAGTATCATTAGGCATGATATTGCACTTGTAATAGCCGATTAGAGAGTCGGGATTACCGGTAATAACTAAGCCTTCCTCCCAGATACTGGGATGAGGAGAAATATACCCAGGAATAGTATCGCCATCATGATCTATAATCGTTTCTAACCGAATTGCATAATCTCCCGAGTAGCTATCTGAAGTCTTTTTAACCGGACCTCCTCTATAATAAAAAGAATCTGCTTGAGAGTTATTGGAATACCAAAAATCTGAAAGTTCTGGCAGTTGCTCTATAGTTGTTTCCGTCCATTCCTCAAAACCTGTTGGTAATGATTGAGTCTGAATAAATAGAGTGATTGCAAAACTTAAAATACTTACTAAAATAAACCGTTTTTTCATAATCGTTTCCTTTCAAATTTTTAATGAATAAATAATGATGTATAATTAAAAATTTATTTTTTTAATTTGTTAAAGTAGAATTAATGATTTGTTAAAATTTAATAAATATTGAAGTCATATTTGGTTATAGGAAATACTGTTATTAATGTGAAATTTAGTTTATCTACAACGAGTTAGATTGGTAAAGGATTCAAACTACATTTAATCATAAAATAACATTAAGTTAAGATTCAGATAGCATTAAAATGGCAATTTAGCGCTTGATTTTAAATTAATATTTTTGTCATTTAAAAAAATTAAAAAAATTAAAAGAACAAATGTACTGATTATCAGGCTGCTAATTGCTGTACTGTTAGTAGGGGGAGCAACAGGATTAAATGCATATACCCAGGATGCTCCTAAAAATATTGTTGTGTTCATTAGTGATGGTTGGGGATACAACCATATCAATGCAACAAAGTATTTTAGAGGTGTAGACTCTAATAATTATGAAAAATTTGAAGTGTACCACCCCATGAGTACCTATTGCTCTATGGTTGTAAAACCCTGGGAAGACACGATAACAGGTTATACAAATAGCTATAATAGTTATAAAGCATGGACAGACTGGAAATGGATGAAAAGAGAAAGCGATGGTGGAGTAGGAGCTACAGGGTCTGCACCTGCAGCTACAACCATGGCTTCCGGGATGAAATCATCAAAATATGCAGTGGGGGTAGATAAAGACTCTGCCATGCTCGAGTTGATATCAGAGAGAGCCATTGAGTTAGGTAAAACAGCTGGTGTGGTGAGTTCTGTTCAATTCGCCCATGCAACTCCTGCAGGATTTTCAGCTCATAGCCCCAGCCGTAAAGCATATGACGACATTGCCAGAAACCAGATCATTGATTCAAAATTTTCTGTTATCATGGGGTGTGGAAATCCTGAATATGATGCTGATGGCAACCTGGTTTCAGAAGGTGACAGACAATATAAATATGTAGGTGGAAAAGAGGCATGGGACAGCTTAAAAGCCGGAGCTACTACTTATAGCATTGCTTCTCCAATGGGCAATACTGAAGTACAGGATGTTGATGGCGATGCGACACCCGATGCATGGTATTTAATCCAGGACAGTGCAGAGTTTGCTGCTTTAAAAACAGGTGCTGTTGCTCATAAAAGAGTGATAGGTGTACCCAAATGTGGAAGTACTTTGCAACATGATAGAAGTGGTAATTACAGGGATACCCTGCCATTTGAAGTGCCATATACTGCAAATGTACCCAGGCTGCATCATATGACGACTGCTGCTTTAAATGTACTTGATAACAACGACAATGATAAGGGCTTCTTCCTTATGATAGAAGGCGGTGCTGTTGATTGGGCAGGACATGGAAACAGCCTTACACGGATTATTGAAGAACAAGCCGATTTTGATGATGCCGTGGATTCTGCATTGGCATGGCTTGCTGCAAAAGGGGAACTTGAAAATACCCTCGTGATTGTTACTGGTGACCATGAAACCGGTTATTTAACGGGCCCGGATTTTGACACCAACAGCCTGGATATGATTGCCCAATACCCGGTGACAGATAGCGGGGCAGGGAATATGCCCGGATATAAATTTATGAGTTTTGATGCGTATGGAAACGGCCCGTCAAATCCTAGCGGTGAGCACACCAATCAACTGATACCTTTTTATGCTCAGGGGCCCGGGGCTGAATTGTTTGAGGAATATGCAGACCAGGAAGATTTTATACGTGGACGATACATAGATAATACAGACATGGGGCATGTGATGTTTGACCTTTGGACAGAAGAAGGCTTTACCATGCCACAACCTAAAAATACTATCTTAATGATTAGTGACGGATGGGGATACAATCATATCAATGCAACTGAATATTACCGGGGCACACCGGCTGCTTATAAAGCATTTGAACACCAGTATGATATGTCTACATTTCCTGCTATGGTTGGTAAAGTATGGGAAAATGATGATATTTTTAAATACGACACCTGGTATCAATCTTATGGTACGTGGACTGACCATAAATTCTGGAGTACAAATATGACCGGGTCTGCTCCTGCTGCTACTGCTATGTATACAGGTAAAAAATCAGCGAAATATGCCATAGGTGTTGCCATTGACAGTACTGAACTGAAAACGTTCGGCGAAAGAGGGTTTGAGGCCGGTAAATCTGTTGGTGTGGTATCTTCCGTGCCATTATCTCATGCAACACCAGCTGCTATGCTTGCCCATAACATCAGCAGGAATGAATATGCTCAAATTGCCAATGAAATGTTTATTGACAGCAAAGCCACAGTCATCATGGGGTGTGGCGCTCCTGATTATGATGCTGATGCTCAAAGTGATATGCATGGTAATTATGATTATGTAGGCGGAGAAGGAACATGGAATAATATATTAGCCGGAGCTACTACTTTTGACTCTACAACGACTAATGGTAATAATGAATTACAGGATGTTGATGGTGATGCTAATCCTGATGCCTGGACACTTGTCAGAGACAGCATGGATGTTGTAAATATGGCAACAGGCAAAACTCCTTTGAGAGTAGCATGTATTCCAAAAGTTTATAAAACATTAAACAATGACAGAACATCCGGTGATCCTACTGTTGCATATTCTTCATCATTTAATCAAAATGTGCCCATGCTTTCTGATATGACAAAAGCTGCTTTGAATGTGCTTGATAACAATACAAATGGTTTTTCATTGATGATAGAAGGTGGCGCTGTTGACTGGGCAGGACATGATAATGCAGCAGGCAGGCTGATAGAAGAACAGGCTGACTTTGATGAAGCAGTACAGGCTGTCATTGACTGGGTAGAAGATAGCAGCAGCTGGGATGAAACATTACTGATTGTGACAGGCGATCATGAATGTGGTTATTTTGTCGGTGAAAGTTTTGATACGAACGATATCATGGGAACATGGGAAGTATCTGACAATGGACAGGGAAATATGCCGGGATACATGTTTTTTGATGATTACCATACAAACCAGTTAGTCCCTGTTTACATGAAAGGCCAGGGAGCAGAAATTATCGCGGAATATGCAGACCATGACGATTATGTATTGGGTAAATACATGGACAATACAGAAATTGCACAAGGGGTATTCAAGATGTGGAAAAGCTTGCCCGCTGCTGAACCAAATATTAAATCAAGTTCTGTCATCACAGGAAATGATCGAGTCGCTTCTGAGATGAAACAATCTGATGAATTGTAGTGGTACTATGGCAAGATAATAGATATAACAACAATGGTGTTATGGGGTTGTTTGCCTGTAATTATATTTTACTACCACGATCGAAACAATTCACTTATTTAGTGAATTTTTTGAAAGTTATTCTTATCTTTGCAAAAGAAATAATGGAATATGAAAATTGTATTTGAGAAAGACCATTTGGAGCAGTTGTATACCGAAGGAAAAGCAAAAGGCAAGAAATACCGCTACCCCAAGGGTGTAATTTCTAAATATAAACAGACTATTGATAAATTGAGAGTTGCTAACAAAGTCGAAGATTTATTTCCATTTAAAAGTTTGAATTATGAAAAATTAATTGGAGACAAAAAAGGTTTGGAATCTGTTCGAGTGAATCAACAATACCGAATAGAATTTCGAAGTTCTGTCGAAGGGAAAGAGCCTGAAACTATTACTATTTGTTCAATTGTAGAATTAAGTAATCACTACAAGTAAACTATTTGAATTATGGCAACACAAAATAGCATATTACCATTTAAAGCAACACATCCAGGAATCTTAATAAAAGATGAGTTGGATGCAAGAAAAGATTTGAATCAAAAAGATTTAGCCAAAGAATTAGGTTTTCATCCTTCGTTCTTAAATGAAATTGTAAAAGGGAAAAGACCTGTGACAGCAGATATTGCTGTTTTACTGGAAAAGGTATTGGAAATTCCCGCAGATTATTGGATGAAATTTCAATCTCAATATGAAATTGATAAAGCTCGAATTAAAGAGAAAAATATTGCAAGATTAAAAAATATTGAGTTGTGGAAAGTGATAAAAGAATATGTTCCCGTTAATTATTTTAAAAAATTGGGATATTTAGAAGAAAATCTTTCTAAAGATATTAATACAATTAAACGTATATATAATGTAAAGAATGTTGATGATTTAGTCACTGTATTTGCAAAAAACAAATTTGCCTTTTATAGGAAGTCTGAGAAATTGCAAGTTAACGATAAAAACATGTTTGCATGGAATTCTTTAGCCATATTTGAAGCAAAGAATAAAAATGTTAATACATTTAATTTTGAGAATTTAGGACAATTATGCATTAGATTGAATAAAATATTTTTCGAAAATGAGAATACAATAGAAAAAGTAAAATCCACTTTAAGTCAATTTGGTATTAAATTAGTTTTTATACAGAAATTAGAAAAAACTCCTGTTGATGGATTTTCTTTTTGGTCTGAAAATAATCCTGCAATAGCTTTAACTTTAAGACATGGTCGGATTGATAATTTTGCTTTTACCTTAATGCATGAGATTGCTCATATAGGATTACATTTAAGGAATAACAAAGAGAAAAGTTTCTTGGATTTAACAAAAAAAGGTAAAGTTGATAGTTTTGAACAGGAAGCTGATGCTTTTGCTCAAGATAGTCTTATATCAAAAGATTGCTGGAGGAATATTATCAATAATTATTGCCCACTAAATGATGATAAAATTGTTGAAATAGGGAATAAATATGGTATACATCCAGCAATATTGCTTGGTAGAGTTTGTTTTGAGATGGATTATTATGCTTTAAAAACCAATATTGATAAGAAATTAAAATAACTACCGCCAAACGTTATCGCGTGGCAAAGAACGATAACGTTACTATGACACTAAATCAAAATCATTATCGTAGGGATATTATTAAAAAATCACATCTGCTCTACAAGTTTCAAAAACAATTTAATCAGATGATGTTCTGCTTCGCCGGCAATTTTAATGATCTCCCGGATATCTACAGGTTCGAGTTTATCCGGGTCGCATTCATCTGTTAGTACCGAAATGGCTGAACAGGGCAGGCACATGTGATTGGCTGCGATGACTTCAGGGACAGTGGACATGCCCACTACATCTGCCCCGATCATTCTTAAATACCTGTACTCTGCTCTTGTTTCGAGGTTTGGGCCGGGTACGGCAACATACACTCCTTCGTGCAATGTAATATTTTCTTGTTTGGCAATTTGTTTCAGTTTGGTATTCATTTCTTTTGAATAAGGAGCAGACATATCCGGGAATCGGGGGCCGAGTGTGTCATCATTTGCTCCACGGAGAGGATTGTCAGGAAGATGATTGATGTGGTCATCAATAAGCATAAGCTCTCCTTTTTGGTAATCCGGGTTCATCGCTCCGCCGGCATTGGAAATCAATAGTTGTTGTATACCCAGAGTTTTCATTACACGGATCGGAAAGCCGATTTGTTGTAATGAATACCCTTCATAGTAATGAAAACGGCCTTGCATGGCAACCACTTTTTTGCCTTTTAATGTACCGTATATTAATTTTCCATGGTGGGATTCTACAGTAGAAACCGGGAAATTTGGAATATCTGGATATTCAATGGATTGTTCAATGGTAATTTCATTAATGAGCTTACCTAACCCTGTTCCTAAAACAATCCCTATTTCCGGTTGATCCATTCCTTTGTTTTGTAAAAACTCTACTGTTTCTTTGACTTGCTTCATCTGTTTATAATTAAGTTACTAAGTTATTAAGTTTAGAAGTTTAGAGGTTTAGAAGGCGTGTGGGATTTCCCCGATAACTTTTCCAACGTTTAAAACGTTGGAAAAGTTCATTTAAAATATCCTCTATACCTCTATATCTTTTATACCTTTCTTTCCCTTTTGTAATCATGTGCGTTCCGATTAAAATACGGGATAAATAGTGTGCGAAAAATAATTATTTTTTTTTGTATTAATTTCCTATTTCAGAAAGGAATTTAATACGCATTAGCCGGATGTCTTCTTCCGAATATTCATCCTCTCCTAATTCTGAGAGAGCCTCCTGGATGGATTCGGTTTCCGCTTCTTCTCTGAAATATTCGAAGATATCATCCTGTTTATCGTCATCAACTTTTTGACTGATGTAATAATTGATGTCTAATTTTGTGCCTGACTTGACAATTGCTTCAATATGAGTTAATAATTCATTTAATTGAAGGTTTTTTGCTTCGGCAATATCCTCAAGAGGTAATTTTCTGTCAATGCTTTGAATGATATATACTTTTAAGCCTGATTTGTTGATGACTGATTTTACAATCATTTCCTGTGGCCTGATGATCTCTTTTTCTTCAACATACTGTTTAATCAGGTCAACAAATTCTTTTCCGTATTTATTGGCTTTCCCTTCTCCCACACCGGTTATTTGTTTCAATTCATCCAGTGTTGTAGGATATTGAATCGCCATGTCATCAAGAGAAAAATCCTGAAAGATCACAAAAGGCGGCAGGTTGTTTTTCCTGGCAACTTTTTTTCTTAAGTCCTTTAATATATTGATCAATTCTGTATCTACGCCTCCTGTATTATGTCCACCACTTTCTTCAATGTGGTCATCATCATCTGATTGTTTATGATCTTCAGTAATAACAAACGGGTAAGGATTTTTTAAATACTCATGGCCTTTATCAGTGACTTTTAACAGGCCGTAGTTTTCAATTTCTTTTTTTAGTAATTGAGCAATTAAAGCCTGACGAATGATGGAGTTCCAAAAATGCGCATCATTGTCATTATCTCCAAAAATATCAAGTTTATGATGCTTGTATAATTTGATTGCATTGGTTTGATTTCCTGCAAGGATGTTTGCTATATGATCAATCTTAAATTTTTCTTTCACCAATAAAATGGTTTCTATTACTTTGATGATATAATCTTTTCCTTCAAACTGTTTTTTGGGATTAAGGCAATTATCGCAATGGCAGCAATTTTCTTCTTCATATAACTCGCCGAAATAATGTAGCAGGTGCTTTCGCCTGCATACAGGTGATTCAGCATAGGCTACGGTTTCCATAATTAGTTGCTTCCCTATTTCTTGTTCTGAAACCGGTTTGCTTTGCATTAATTTTTCAAGTTTTTGAATGTCGTTATAACTGTAAAACGTCACACATTTACCTTCTCCTCCATCTCTTCCTGCCCGGCCTGTTTCCTGGTAATAACCTTCAAGGCTTTTAGGTATGTCGTAATGTATGATATACCGGATATCCGGTTTGTCAATCCCCATTCCAAATGCAATGGTCGCGATGATCACGTCAATTTCTTCTTTTAAAAATTTGTCCTGAGTCTCTGTTCTTATCTTAGATTCCATCCCGGCATGATATGGAAGTGCTTTAATACTATTAATCTGTAATACTTCAGCCAATTCTTCTACTTTTTTTCGGCTCAGGCAATAGATGATCCCGGATTTCCCCTGGTTCTTTTTGATAAACTGGATAATTTGTTTATTAGTATTAACTTTTGGACGGACTTCATAATACAAATTGGAACGGTTAAAAGAAGACTTAAATATATTGGCATTTTGTATATCAAGGGTTTTTAAAATGTCGTCTTGTACTTTCGGGGTGGCAGTTGCAGTTAAAGCAATGATAGGAGCCCTCCCTATTTTATCAATGATGGGCCTTATTTCCCTGTAAACGGGCCTGAAATCATGTCCCCATTCAGAAATACAATGTGCTTCATCTATTGCATAAAAAGAAACATCAACTTTTTTAAAGAAATTGATGTTTTCTTCTTTTGTGAGAGATTCAGGAGCTACATATAATAATTTTGTTTTATTATTCAATACGTCTTTTTTAACTTTTTCAATAGCAGATTTAGATAATGACGAATTTAAATGATGAGCAATGGAGTTATCATCATTGTAATTCCGCATCATATCTACCTGGTTTTTCATCAGTGCTATGAGTGGCGAAATGATTATCCCGGGGCCTTTATTGGCAAGCAATGCCGGCATCTGGTAGCATAAAGATTTTCCGCCCCCTGTAGGCAATAAGACAAATACATCATTCCCCTCAAGCAAACTTTGAATAATCTCTTCCTGATTGCCCTTAAACCTGTCAAATCCAAAATACTGTTTTAAATAGTCTTTTAAAGAAATTTGGTTCTCTTTAATCATTATCTCTTTACTTAGTGGTCAATATATTTTATTGTGTTTATTTGTTGTTTGATTTGTTTATCCAATATTATCTAAACCATTATGCAAAATAAAATATTTAACTTTGCATTATAAGATAAGATCAAATGGATTATTAAATATCAATTATTGGATTGATGATAATCTTGAATATCTGATCACCAAATTTTTTTTAAATATTTAATATGTTATTATTTTATAATTTAAATATGATGATATCATAATTTATTAAAACAAAAATAATAGAAAGAAATTATATAATTAATATGTTAATAAAAAATATAAATAAAAGTAGTATAAAAAAATCATGATAAAGAATAATTCTGCACATAAAGAAATGAGCTTTTTAGACCACCTGGAGGAATTCAGATGGCATCTGATCCGCTCTGTTCTCGCCATCACAATTTTTGGACTGCTGGCTTTTGTTTTTAAGCAGATTGTATTTGATGTCATATTAATGGCCCCGAAGTCTCCCGATTTTTTTACAAATATGCTGTTATGTGATCTTGGAAAACTTTTAAATATACAAAAATTATGTATTAATGCAAATACTTTTCAAATAATAAATATTAAAATGACAGGGCAATTCATGTCACATATAATTGTATCGGTCGTTACAGGGATAATTTTAGGATTCCCCTATTTGGTTTATGAATTATGGCGTTTCATTAAACCTGCTTTATATAAAAGTGAAATAAAAAATTCAAGAGGGATTATTTTTTTTGCATCGTTTTTTTTTATAATTGGTGTATTATTTGGATTTTATATTGTATGTCCTTTGTCAGTGCATTTTTTTGGCACCTATTCAGTTAGTAGTAATATTCCAAATACCATACATCTTTCATATTATATTTCAATGATATCTTCCATATTATTATCCTGTGGAATCATGTTTCAATTGCCTTTGGTTGTATATTTTTTATCAAAATCAGGTTTGATAACCCCCGAATTTTTAAAAAAATACAGAAGGCATGCTGTTGTTATAATATTGGTTTTGGCTGCCATCATTACACCGCCTGATATTATAACTCTTGGATTGGTATCATTCCCTTTATTATTGCTTTATGAACTGGGAATAAAAATATCCGGAAGAATAATGAAAAAACAATTGGATAAAAAAATATAAGATACTTAATAAAAGCAATCACTACGGGTATTTTTTTTATTTTTGCATTTATTTTAATAATATGGAATTAAGTACACAAGACCTGATAAAAAGATATCGAAAAAGACAAGTTGTAAATGAGGTTTCTCTTAAAGTAAACCAAGGGGAGATTATAGGTTTGTTAGGGCCAAATGGTGCCGGAAAGACAACTACATTTTACATGATAGTTGGATTAATCTCTCCGAATAAAGGACATGTTTTTCTTGATGACAAAAACATTACAAAAGAACCGGTTTATAAAAGGGCGCAAAAGGGAATTGGTTATTTAGCCCAGGAACCCTCTGTGTTTAGAACCCTCAGTGTTGAAGATAATCTGAAAGCTATATTGGAATTATCTAAATTCACTAAAAAAGAACAAAAAGAAAAAGTAGAACAGTTAATAGAAGAATTTGGTTTGCAACGTGTACGGAAAAGCCTGGGAATCCAGTTATCCGGAGGAGAAAGAAGAAGAACTGAAATAGCCAGGGCGCTGGCGATAGACCCAAAGTTCATTCTTTTAGATGAACCATTTGCCGGCGTTGACCCTATTGCTGTAGAAGATATACAGGAAATTATATATAAATTAAAATTTAAAGATATTGGCATCATTATTACAGATCATAATGTACATGAAACATTATCTATTGTAGACAGGGCATATCTTATGCTTGACGGTTCTGTTTTTCGGGAAGGGAAAGCTATTGAACTTGCTCAGGATGAGCATGTACGAAAAGTCTACCTGGGTAAAAATTTTGAACTGAGAAACATTGTCACCCCCCCTGGGTAATCATTTTTTTGAAAATATAATTATTCAAGAGATATAAATATGGATGTAAGATTAAATGAACAACAAAAGATCAGAAGAGAAGCTCTGAAACAGTTGAGAGAATTGGGCATCAACCCTTATCCTTCCGAAGGATTTAAGATTAATACCAGTACACATCAAATTAAATCCGAATACAATGAACAAAAAAATAATTTCCAGGATGTCAGCATAGCCGGCAGAATCATGAACAAAAGGATTATGGGCAAGGCTTCTTTTGCCGAAATACAGGATGAAGAAGGAACGATTCAAATTTATATCAAACGTGATACACTTTGCCCTGATGAAGATAAAAATTTATACAATACAGTATTTAAAAGATTGATTGATATAGGAGACATCGTGGGTATCAAAGGACATGTTTTTATAACCCAAATGGGAGAAATCACTATTGAAGCAGAAGATTTTTGCCTGTTGAGTAAATCACTTTCTCCCTTACCAATCGTAAAAGAAAAAGATGGGAAAGTATATGATGCATTCACAGATCCCGAACAACGTTACCGCCAACGCTACCTGGATTTGATAGTCAATAAACAGAGCCAAACGACATTTAAAACAAGAACCCATATCATAAATTTTATCCGTTCGTTTTTAAATAAATATGAATATTTAGAGGTCGAAACACCTGTATTACAACCTATTTATGGTGGAGCTGCAGCTCGTCCATTTAAAACACACCATAATACGTTGAATCAAACGCTTTATTTGCGAATAGCAAATGAGCTATATTTAAAGAGACTCATTGTTGGTGGTTATAAAGGAGTTTATGAATTTGCTAAAGACTTTCGTAATGAAGGAATGGATCGTTATCATAATCCTGAGTTTACACAAATGGAATTATATGTGGCGTATAAGGATTACAACTGGATGATGGATTTTGTGGAAGAAATGATAGAACGTCTTGTGAGCGAATTGTTTGGGACAACCAAAATAGTTGTTAAAGATAAAGAGATTGATTTTAAACGTCCATGGAAAAGATTTACAATGTTTGAAGCCATTCAGGAATATACAGGCATTGATATTAGTGGAATGGATGAGGATCAACTTGTTGAAACAGCAAAAAAGATAGATGTAGAAGTAGATAAAACAATGGGGAAAGGGAAACTGATTGATGAGATTTTTTCTGAAAAATGTGAAGCAGGACTTATCCACCCCACTTTTATAACAGACTACCCGGTAGAAATGTCTCCCCTGGCCAAAAAACACCGGGATAAAAAAGGTTTGGTGGAACGGTTTGAACTTATTTGTAATGGGAAAGAATTATGTAACGCTTTTTCAGAACTGAATGATCCGATAGATCAAAGAGAACGGTTTGAACAGCAACTGCTTCTCGGGAAAAGAGGTGATGAAGAAGCCATGATGCTTGATGAAGATTATCTAAGGGCATTGGAATACGGCATGCCTCCAACGGCCGGACTGGGAATTGGGATAGACAGGTTGGTTATGATATTAACCAATAGCAATTCCATACAAGATGTACTTTTCTTCCCTCAGATGAAGCCTGAAAAAAAGGAACAACGTGTAGATTTAGTACAAGAACTAACTCAAAAAGGAATACCAAATGAATGGATTCCGGTAATTCAAAAAACAGGAATTAATTCTTTCGATGACCTTAAAAACTATAAGCCGGGAAAATTGCATAATGATCTTTGCGGGATAAATAAAAAAGAAAAATTAGGCCTTCAAAATCCTTCATTAGATGATGTGAAAGAATGGGTAAACATTGAAAATTAACAAAGGATAAAGGCAAAATATATCCTTTTATCCATCCGCTATAATAAAATGCAATATATACTATTTAATAAATACAAGTACTTAACATAAAAAGCATGAAAGACCGTTTTAAAATTGGCGTAATAGGTGGAGGTAGCTGGGGAACAGCTCTTGTTAAAATATTATTAAACAATGTTGAGTTAATTAATTGGTATGTAAGAGGTAAAGATAAAATCCAATATATCAAACAAAATCATCATAATCCTAAATATTTATCACATACAGAAATTGATGCAGAGAAAATACATTTTTTTGACCATATTAAAGAAGCCATAGATCACTCTGATGTTATTATTTTTGCAATACCTGCAGGGTTTCTAAAACCTTTATTGGATCAGGAAGACATTACTTTTGATAATAAATTTGTTATTTCTGCTATAAAAGGCATTATCCCGGGAGTCAATTTAACTGTCACTAAATTTTTTCATTATTATTATCAAATACCATTTACTTCATTAGCTGTTATATCCGGCCCTTGTCATGCTGAAGAGGTGGCAATGGAACGTCTTTCCTATTTGTCAATTGCTTCCAAACGGCTTGGAAAGGTTGAAAAAATAGCAAGAAAATTAAAATGCGATTATATCTCGGTGATTATATCAAGAGATGTATTTGGAATTGAATATGCAGGAGTTTTAAAAAACATTATTTCTATTGCATCAGGGATAGCCCACGGACTTGGGTATGGAGATAATTTTCAGGCAGTTCTGGTATCTAATGCGATGAGGGAAATAGGCCGGTTTCTGAGGAGGACATCAAGGAGTAAAAGAAGAATGTACAGATCTGTCTATTTAGGAGACTTAATGGTAACATGTTATTCAAAATTTAGCAGAAACCGTACTTTAGGGATTATGATCGGAAAAGGGTATACTGTAAAATCAGCCTTGCTTGAATTGAATATGGTTGCAGAAGGGTATTATGCGTTGGAAAGCATGAATAATGTTCTTAGCAAAAGGAGAATTAAAATGCCAATAATAGAAGCGGTCTATAATATAGTTAAGCTTGACCGGCCGCCTGCTGATGAAATGAAATCATTAGCAGAAAAACTTCGATAAATATGAACTTGACGGAAGAAATCCAAATGGCTATACCGGATGTATGTGGTCAATAGGAGGCGTACACGACAGAGCATGGAATGAACGGTATGTTTTTGGAAAAATCAGGTACATGAGCTATAATGGCTGCAAACGAAAATTTAATATTAAAACATATATTGATAAATATTCTAATAATCAGTCTAAATAGAATTGACATATTTTACTATAAAATTACATCATATAATTCAACACGATGTATTATAAGATGTTCATATTGAGTTATTTTTTTTTGTAAAAATTTGATTTTTAATTAAATTTGTCATAAATTTGTGTAATAATAAAATATAATTTAAAATCATATTAAAATGAAAACAGTTATTAGTCTACTGATCACAGGAATGGTATCTTCTTGTTTTTTATTTGGACAAATACAAATTAACAGCAATATAACACATGTGAGCTGCAATCATACAAATGATGCCGGAGTAACAAATGACGGAGCAATTGATATTACCGTCACAGGTGGAACACCACCCTATGAATATGAATGGTCAAACGGAAAAACAACCGAAGATATTTCAGGATTAACCGTTGGAGGTTACCAGGTAACAGTTACTGACGATATAGGAACTGCTAAGTCTAAATTTATGGAGGTTACAGAACCTCCAAGGATCGAACTGGAATTATACATAGAAAAACAGAATATTTGTTATGACAGTACAACACTTGCTATTGCAGCAGCTGATGGCGGAACAGGCAGCCTTAGTTATAAATGGAATGACCCAATGCACCAGGAGAGTGTGATTGCAAGAAATTTGGAGGGAGGTTCATATACTGTTACAATAAGTGATGAAAACAACTGTAAAGAAATTGAAAATTTCTTTATTTATGGAAATACAGAACCGATCAATATTACTGCCTATAAAAAAGACATCGTTTGCATGGATCAGGAAAACGGTGAAATTTCATTGTCTTTGAATGGAGGTAAAACACCATATAGTTTTCTTTGGTCAAACGGAAAAACGTCACGAAATATTGATTCTTTAATTAGTGGACAATACACTGTTACAGTAACAGATAATATCGGTTGTGAAGCTTCCGAATCCGTAGGAATTACTGCTCCTGTTGAATCACAAATTGTAGTTCAGGATGTTATCATTAATAATGTATTGTGCTATAATGATAAAAGCGGTTCAATTGAATTGATCATGGAGGATACTGTGAATGAAGACTATACATATTATTGGGCATTAGATAACCAGGAACTGGATGATCATGATAATAAAATTACAGATTTGTCAGCCGGAACATATGATGTTACTATTTCAAATCAAAATGGATGTACTCTTGAAACCAGTTATGAAGTGACACAACCATCAAGAATTATTATAGATTCAACATATTTTGTTTTACCGGAAGATGGGAATGACGGTGAAATAGAAATCAGTGCGTCCGGGGGCGTAGAAAATTTGGTATATTCCATTAATAATGGAGTAGATTATTTTGATAATAATGGGGATTTTGACAGCGTATCATCAGGAACCTATACTGTAATTGTAAAGGATGGAAACGAATGCACAGCATCAGGCGGAAAAATCAGATTTTCTGTGAAATCTGGCTCAAGTAATGATACAACGGATATTAAAAAATTTAAATCTTCATATCCGGTTGAAATGAAAATTTATCCGAACCCAAGTGATGGAAGATTTAATGTGGAATTTGACAATAAATTTAATGAGAATTTTACCATTCGTATCTTAGATGTAAATGGTACATTATTAGACCATAAATTTTACTCAAGCAATGCCGACCATTCCTGGGTAGAAATGAATGTAGAAGATTATCCAAGGGGACTGTATATCCTTGAATTAAGTACAAATCAATTATTTTTTACAGAAGAATTTATTCTTGAATAATTATATTTTTACAATTCCTTAATGTTAATAGTTTAACCGCCAGCATCAACCCGGCTCCGTATAAGGGGTGGGGTAAAACGAGTTGATGTTGGCCCATAATGTAAAATGGGATATATTTTGAGTTCTAAAGAAAATAACGGGTTTGCGGCTTTCCGTTTACTATGCATTATGAAAAAGACACTGCAATACATATCAATCGGACTGATTTTTCTGATTTCTTGTCAATCTAAAAATGGATTGTCAGGATTTCAAAACGGAGACATTATTTTTCAGACTTCAAAATCAGGACAAAGTAAAGCGATACAAATAGCAACTGGTTCAAAATACAGTCACATGGGGATTATTTATAAGCAAGGAAATGACTTTTTTGTTTACGAAGCTGTTCAACCAGTGAAATTGACACCATTAAAGGAATGGATTAATCGAGGAGAAAAGGGACATTATGTTGTTAAACGGATTAAGAATTCGGAAAAAATTTTGACTCCCGAGGCTTTAATGAAAATGAAACGAATTGGAGAAAAATATGTTGGCAAAGACTATGATTTGTATTTTGAGTGGTCTGATTCAAGAATTTATTGCTCTGAATTGGTTTGGAAAATATACAAAGAGGCGGTTGGACTTGAAATTGGAGAACTTGAAAAATTGGGCGATTTTAACCTGACTGATAAAGCAGTAAAACAGAAACTAATGGAAAGATACGGAGACAATATTCCGAAAGAGGAATTTGTGATTTCTCCAGCATCAATGTTTAATTCTAATAAGTTGATTACTGTCTTTGAAAATTGATAGATTAAAATGAAGAATATTTCTATAATCGAAGCTAGTTCAGCAGATATAAAAGAGATAACACAATTATTTCATGACACTATTCAAGCAATTAATTCAAAGGATTATCCCAAAGATGACATTGATGATTGGTCATCGTGGTATATAGATATTGATAAGTGGGCGGAAAGAGTAAATAAACAATACTTCATTATTGCGAAATTAGATGATAAAATCGTTGGTTTTTCTTCACTGGCAACGGATGGATACTTAGATTTTATGTTTGTACACAAAGACTTTCAGGGACAAGGAATTGCAAAAGCCTTATTAATTGATATTGAGAATAAAGCCTCTTTACAACAAAATGATTTAATATATTCAGATGTCAGTATTACAGCAAAGGGATTTTTTGAGAAGCATGGATTTAAAGTTGAAAAGCAACAGTTAAAGAAATCTAAGAAGAAAGAACTGGTTAACTTTAAAATGACAAAAATAATGACGAATAATAACGCATGGTAACACTAAGAGCGGAATAAATAGCGTGGGGTAATAATTATGGAAAGATAATAAATTGTATATTTGTTCGTATGGTTCTACCCGAAGGGATTAGTTCAACAAGGCATCAAAACCAATAGACGCAGGCATTTTATAGGATAATGATGAAGTTTAAGTGAAATCTCGTACTTTTATGAAACGACAGCGAATGCGGCTAAAGGATTTATGTCAGGACGTTTGCGTTCATTTATCCAGTAAATAAATACTTCGTTTATATTTTAAGATTGAGATATAATTATTAATTTTAACGATTAAAAAAAGATGCCCCAATTCTTCACAAATAATATAGTTTCACAAGGGTTATCTCAATTGGAGATGATATCCGAGGATGGATATACTTCGGGGCTTGTTCTTGTTTCAGAATTAGATGATTCTCATTCTCAGATAGATTATTCTCAGAGGCTGGCTTTGGAACGTGCCGCAAAAGTTGGAGCTGATGCTGTTTATTTCAGAAATTTTCCAGATGAAAGGCCTTCAATTCCTCAATTATATATTTTTGATTTCACGAAAAATGATGGAGATATTGTAGAAATTCACAAAAAAGTATGGAGTAATTCACAAGTTCGATTATACCTCATAATTACAAAGTCTGAAATTAAATTATTTAATTCATCAAAACCAGTAGATGTTAACGAATATAACGAATTAGATGTTAAACCCTTTGATGTACTAAAAATTGCAGGCGAGGCAAAAGAAAAATATGAAGAATATTCTGCTAAAAAATTTGACAATGGAACTTTTTGGGAAGAATCAAAAATTGATTTTGGATACCAAAAAACAGCTTATGAAAAATTAATATCCGAACTAAAAAATGCGAGGAAACAGTTTCTTAAAGATATAAAGCTAAGTAGGGAAATCTCAAGTAAATTGCTTGTATTAAGCATTCTAGTCAAGTATTTAGAAGAAAGGGTTGATTATGATAAAGATGGACATGAAACAAGAGTTTTTGAAAAAGAGTTTTTTAACAGAAAAGAATTTGGTTTCTCCAATAACTTTATCGAAGTTATAAGAAATGGATATTTATTGCCCCTTTTTAATTATTTAAGCGGTCACTTCAACGGAAAAATTTTTAGTTTATCAAAACAACAAAAGGAAGAAATAAAAAATGTTGATTTATCTCCTTTAGCTGATTTTCTTTCCGGTGAAATTGACAATAAACAGTATGTACTATGGAGGATATACTCATTTAATCATTTACCTGTTGAACTTATCAGCAGTATTTATGAAGTTTTTTTAGAAGCTGAAAAAAATAAAGGTATTGCCTATACGCCATCATACCTTGTAAATTTCATGATAGACGAGACCATGCCTCTTAACCAACCAAATCTGAAATGCAGGGTTATTGATCCTGCATGTGGTTCTGGAATATTTTTAGTTTCAGCTTTTAAAAGATTGGTCGATTGGTGGCGGATTGAGTATTACAAAAAAAATGGAAGATGGGTTGTACCTGATAAAGATCAATTGAATACGCTGAAAGAATTACTGAAAAATAATATTTTTGGAGTTGATAAAGAAGGTGAAGCGGTGGATTTAGCTATATTTAGCTTAAGCCTTGCATTATGCGATATATTATCACCAAAAATTATTTGGGAGAATTTACAATTTGATGATTTGAGTGGCAATATTGTCCATGAAGACTTTTTTAAATGGATTTCAGATGATAAAAAAGAACAATTTGATCTTGTTATCGGAAATCCGCCTTTTATTGAATATGGTGCTAAATACCCTTCAATTAATAAATTGATAAATGACATTGGACTAAAAAACAAAATACCCAACAATCAAAGTGCCTTGTTATTTACCATTCAAAGTATAAAACTTGCTAAAAAAAACACTGGCCTGTTGTCGTTTGTACTTCCCTCAGGCCCTTTATTGTATAACAATTCTAACAAGCCGGTACAATTTAGAAAATGGTTGTTTAGCCATTATAATATCCCTCAAATAATTGATTTTACTTACTTAAGCGATGTCCTTTTTAAAAACAAAGGAAATAAAAAAAATGTTGCTGTTTCGGCATTTTTTATGCAGAACAAGCAGCCTGACAATGAACCAATTTCCCATATTACCGTAAAAAAGCTAAAATCAGCTCAAGAAAGGCAATACTTTGAAATTGATCATTATGATTTTCATAAAGTTAGCAAAAATGAAGCGATAAATAATAAATATATTTGGAAATGTAACTTACTAGGAGGCGGTAGATTACCTTCAATAATTAAAAGGTTGAATAATATTTCTACTTTAAAAGAATTTTTAGAATTAAAAGTAGAGCAGGGTTGGGTATATGGTGATGGCATAATTGAAGGGAAGAAAAAAGATATTGAAATTTCCGCAGAAGATATCGAAAATAAACGATATAAACCAGCAAGATTTCTTACAGGGAAAAATATGTTTTATCCCAATGACTTTGATGAGGAAGGAATTCATAGGATTTTCAAATTAAAAAAGAAGTATTTTCAAAGAAGTAGAAGTACAAAAAAAGAAATTTTTAGTTCACCACATTTATTGATTAAAAAAAACATTGGTAAGAAATCAATTCCTTGTGCTTTAGTGAATAAGGAACTTATTTTTAAAAATGAAGTAATTGGAATTCATTGTCCAGAAAAAGATATTCATGAATTAGAAAAAATATATAGAATAATAAAAAATAATTCATTATACAGAGCCTATATTTTGGCAACAAGCGGAAGAGCTGGTGTGAGCAGATCTGTTAAAACATATACCCAGCAAGATATATTAAATCTTCCATATCCTCAAAATCTTTCAGAAATTCAATTATCTAAATGTGATTCAGTGGTTGTGAAAGATGTTTTAAATCACGGAATGGAACTTCTTGGGAAAAAACCAGATATACAAGGATTGACAAAAGCAAAAGATTCCCAGCTTTATGAATTTGGGGATACTTTCTGCGTAGTTTTAAATTCATTATTTGAAGAAAATGGTAAAAGGTATTATCCGGATAAACTAATAAAATTAAATTCATTTATTTGCTCCTCATTTACTTATGGTGAAAAACCTGATTCTACATCTCAAATAATTTCTGATGAAAGAATAGAAAAACATATCGCTAAATTAGTAATAGATAAAACTGGCACAAGTTACAGGATCAACAGAGTAGTAAAAATATATGAGGGAGATACCATTTATTTGTTAAAGCCCAAAGAACATAGATACTGGTTAAAATCAATAGCTTTAAGGGATGCCGATGAAACGATTGTAGACCTTTATAATGCAGGATATTAATATGATTAAGGATTATTCAAAATATACCTATAACATCCCTAACCCTTCATTTGAAAAAGGCACAATTATAAAAAAATTGAATAAATTCATTTGGGATACCTTGATTATTTTTCAACATGAGTTTAAAGGACATCAAAAATCTTCAGAAGACGTTTTAAGCGAACACTTATCCAAAACTTTTGATTTTTACGCCAAACAATTACCTTTTATCTTTATAAGAGAAGCTGCTCAGATACAAACAAAAGGCCAAAATAGAAACGTTGATATAGGGGTTTTCCAATACTATGCAGAACAAACCCCATTTTTTGTGATTGAAGCAAAAAGATTACCAACTTTACCCAAAAGGAGAGAAAAAGAGTATGTAATTGGCGATAACCTATCAAAACCAAGTGGCGGCATTGAACGATTTAAATTAAATATGCACGGAAAAAATCTCTCAGAAAGTGCGATGATTGGATATGTTCAATCAGGTGATTTAAAAAAATGGTTTCATGAAATTAACAAATGGATTGAAGCTTTGATAAAAAAGACAAATAATCCTGATTTACAATGGAAAATGGGTGATATGCTTAAAAATAAATGTGGTTTTAAAAAAGAAGAAATATCACATTTTATATCAGAAAATAAAAAAAATGATAACACATCAATAAAACTTTATCATTATTTTGTTAATATGACTGAATAATAAACGAAACGCCAACAAGCCATCAGCAACCATGCCATCCTATTGACGGCACAGGTTGCTATGGCTTTCCGTTACCAACAAGCTCCCTACCGATTAACCCGAAAAATTCACCGCAAAACGATAGATATTGACATAAAACACTATT